>DYKL01000189.1 GCA_020722645.1 Acetofilamentum sp.
CAGTACATTACCTCGAAATAACGTGAATGGCTTGACGTAGTTGCGGGGGTGTATCGGCACAATTACCCTACGGAAATTTTCCGTTGAATAATTTTGCTAACGAAAAAAATGAAAAAATTTGAATAAAAATTTAAAATGTATATAACTGATAATCAACAACTAATTTTTACGTTAGTTGGAATGTTAATTGAAAGAAAAGTATTAATATTCAGCACTTATGTCAATTTTTGCACTAATCCCCGCAATTACGTTCAAGCCAATGTTGAACTAAACCTTTTAGGTAGCTAAAGTACAAAAAAAATCGTAAATTACAAGAAAAATTCTAAATTAATTTACGAATATGAACACAAACTATGTACAAAAGGCTATTTCAGAAGTTGTCGGATTTCAAGAAATTCACGATGACTTTGTCAAAAAACTTATAATCAGCGTTTTTTTGTACAAACACCATAAAATCAAGCTCGTGTGATATTGTATTGCCTATTTTCAGGTATTTTCAACATTTTCATTCAAATAATGCTCAAAAAAATTACATAAAAAATCAAAAAAATAAAATTCCTATCAAAAAACACTCAAAAATCTATTTTTAAAATTGCAAATTTGTTGTTATTAAAAACTGAAAACCTATACTATGGAATTTACGTTAGTGCGGCAAAGGATTCGTTCAACACAGAATAGACCAAAATAAAGCAATTTATTAAAACGGATTTTGTTATTTTGGTTCTTTATGAAAGTAATTTGGACAAAGCGTTCATTAGAAACATATCTTAAAATTATTGACTTTTTAAAAATACAATGGACTAAAAAAGAAATAAGAAATTTTGTAATTCTCACGAATGACACAATTATAAGTCTGATTAAAAATCCGTTCATTTTTCAATGTTTCGATGATAATATAAATATTCGCAGAGGTTTTGTTCACAAACATATTTCATTGTTTTATAAAGTTAATCAAGAAAATGATACAATTGAGTTATTAGTTTTTTGGGATAACCGACAAAATCCTGAAAATTTAAATTTTTAATCAAAACAATTTTCCATTGTTCAGGATTTGCAATCCCGAACTTATAAAATTACGCATATAAGTATCCAGACAAATTTATTTGTATATTCAAATTTTGTAATTTATTGAATTTGATTTAAATATTTTCAAATTATCTAATTTTCAAATTGTCTCATTACTTAAAAATATCATATTTACAAAACCAAAAGCAACTCTCTCTCAAAAAAACTGGATATACTTTTTTAGTTTTTTACATAAATTATTTTATTTTTGCTTATATTTGCAGAAAAAAGAGAATATAGAAACATTACTAATAGAAATAGAAAACTCAAAAACAGGATTTTTTAACACGTCACGACATCTTGGCACGTATGAAAAAAAAATGAGTATTTATTTTTCAAAAAAAATTGTAAATTTGTAAACGTAACATAAAGCAGTATTTTATGAAAGACTGGTCAGAATATCTTGAATATCGTAATGGAGTTTTGGGAGGAAAAATCCATATAAAGAACACTCGCATAGGTGTTGATTTAATATTAGAAAAAATATCTATGGGCGAGAGTATTGAACAAATAATGGAATCATTTCCTCACATCACAAGAGAACAAATTTTGGCATGTGTGCAATACGCATTAAAATCTGTTAGAAACGAAAATATATACGAATTTGTATGATTCGAATAGTAGCAGACGAAAATGTGGACCATAATATTGTTATTCAATTAAGAAATAATGATTTTGATGTTTATTCAATTCTCGAAAATAATGCCGGAATATCAGATTTAGAAGTTTTAAATATTACTAAACAATATAATGCAATTTTGTTAACTGCCGATAAAGATTTTGGAGAAATAGCATTTAAAAACAAAGAAATGTGCAAAGGGATAGTTCTTTATCGATTGCATAACCAAACAAATATAGAAAAAGCAAATAAGATACAAAATTTATTAGAAAAATATCAATCTCATCTTGAAAATTCTTTCGTCGTTTTGAATAAGGATAAAGTAAGAATAATAAAGTTCAATTTTTAAAATGTTAAAAAGTCCCCACTTTTCAGAATTTACAATCCCGAACTTTTAGAATTTACGCATATAAAAACAGCATATTTACAAAACCAAAAGCAACTCCCGCCCAAAAACCGTAGTTGCTTTTTTAGTTTTTTCACAAAAAATATTTTATTTTTGCTTATATTTGCAAAAAAAACTAAGATGAATCTAAATATTACACCCGAAATTGAAGATTTCTTAAAACAAAGCGAGAAGTTTTTACCCGAAGATAAAGATATCCTGGTTTGGGCTATACTACAAAAGTATGCAGATAAAACAAATTCAATACAACAAATTAAAATTAATGAAATGGTTGCTTATATTTTTATGCCCGGAAACCAAACAATAAATAATGAAAATCAAACCAAAGAAAGGAAATTTGGTCTGTGGAAAAATAAAATAGGCAACATTTCATCGGATTTTAACGAACCAATTGATGATTTAGCCGAATATATGTAATTTGGAATAAAATATGAATAAATATTTAATAGACACACATTATCTTATTTGGATAATGAAAAATCCGGAAAATATAAATAAAAAAAATTCTCGATATACTAAAAAACTATGAGAATAAAATTTATGTTAGCTTGGCAAGTTTATGGGAAATTGCCATTAAGCAAAAAATAGGCAAAATTGAATTTTTTGATAATTTGGAGAACTTCAAAAAAGATGTAGAATCAATCAATATTGTTTGGCTTCCGATTCTTGATAATCATATTTATTCAACATTAAACTTGACTATGTATCCTGAACATAAAGACCCTTTTGATCGTTTGATTATTGCACAAGCAAAATTTGAAAATTTCATTCTAATTACAAATGATGATAAGTTTTTGTTGTACAAAGAAATTGAAGTTTTAACATAAACTCTCCGCCTTGTTCAGAATTTTCAATCCTATAATTTTTATAAAATCAAGAAAATTTATGCATATAAAAATAGCACATTTACAAAACAAAAAGCAACTTCACCGCTGGTGCGAGCTTGAAGCTAGTACCTTCTTTGACAAGCCCCCGCTGGTGCGAGCTTGCAGCTCGTACCTCGTTCGACAAACATAGGAGCGAGTTAAGAAAAACATCAATTATTAAACCTTCGCTGTTCAGGATTTGCAATCCCAAACTTTTAGAATTTACTCATATAAAAACAGCATATTTACATAACATGCCGGGCTGTCTCAAAAGGTTAAAAGTGTGTTAATTTTTTGGATTTTAAACTTGTTTAATCTACCAATAGTTCGGTATATTTTGAAGTAATTCGTTAATATTTAGCAAATTGATCTTGTATGTGTAACAAATTAGCAGTTGATTGAAAATCAATAATTTGCTTCCTTCGTTATTACTCAGGATGACGCTAATTGAAAAATTAACGAATTATTAATCTACTAAATGTATTTTAAAATTAGCCAAATTATGTAAAGTAAACTAATATAGAGACGACACCAACAGAACTAACCCTTCTCCGACAATTCAAGCCATAAAGTTTCTTTTTCGTCCAATTCGTTTTTGAATTGCTTCAATTTTTGGGCTTCGGTAGCAAAATCAGTATGATTTAACGAACCGGAGTTCAATTTTTCTTCAATTTCGGTGATTTTCTGCTCTAAAACAGGAATTTCAGTCTCTAATTTTTCTAACAGACGTTTTTCGTTATAGCTTAATTTTGGTTCTCTTTGGGCAACATTTCTTATTTTTTTCGGTTCTTCGACTGATCCTCTTTTTTTACGATGCTCATTCTCCGCTTTGTACTCTGAATATTCAGTGTATTTGCCCACATAAGTCGTTATTTTAGCATCTCCCTCAAAGACGAACAGACAATCTACAAGTTTATCCAAAAAATATCTGTCATGAGAAACAATCAGAACACAACCTTTGAATGAATGCAGATATTCTTCAAGTACGTTTAAAGTCATTATATCAAGGTCGTTAGTAGGTTCGTCGAGAATCAGAAAATTAGGATTTTTCATCAGAACAGTCATCAGATAAAGCCTTTTAAGCTCACCACCGCTCAATTTATCTACCGAAAACTGATGCATTTTGGGCGGAAACAAAAAATGTTCGAGAAACTGAAAAGCACTTATTTTCCTGCCTTCCGAAATCGTTATTACGTCGGCTATATCCTGAATTATTTCAATTACTTTTTTGCTTTTGTCAAATTCCAGACCTGTTTGTTTGTAGTATCCGAATTCAATAGTCTGACCTTTGTCAATAATCCCCGAATCGGGCTTTATTTCTTGTGTCAGAATATTCAAAAAAGTGGACTTCCCTACCCCATTATTGCCTATTATCCCGATTTTTTCTTCATTTACAAAACTGTACGAAAAATCTTCAATAATTTTTTGATTGCCATAACTTTTAGAAATATTTTTCAAATCAAGGATTTTCTTCCCGACTCTTCTGTTGAGAGTATTCAGTTTTATTTCATTTTCGACTGACTTGTTTTTTGATTTCTCTTCAAGTTTTTCAACATTGTCCAATCTGTATTTAGCTTTTGAAGTACGGGCTTTAGGCATTCTTTTAGCCCATTCAAGTTCTTTTTTATAAAGATTTTTAGCTTTTTCGGCATTAATACTTTGTATTTCAATACGTTCGGTTCGTTTTTCCAAAAAATAAGAATAATTTCCGGAATACGAAAAAACCGAATTATTATCTATTTCAATTATTTTATCACAAACTCTGTCTAAAAAATAACGGTCATGAGTAACCATCAGAAGCGTGATATATGATTTACCCAAAAAATCTTCGAGCCATTCAATCAATTCAATATCAAGATGATTTGTAGGTTCGTCAAGAATCAGAAAATCAGGTTCATTAATCAGCACATTTGCAAGTGCAAGCCTCTTTTTCTGCCCACCGGATAAAAAAGCTGTTTTTTTGTTAAAATCGTTAATTTTTAATTGTGTAAGAATAGATTTAATTTTTGCTTCGTAATCCCAAGCCTGATGAAAATCCATAAGTTCAATGGCAGACTGCATAAGTTTTTCGTCATTTGAAGTCAAAGAATTTTCGTACATTTTAACAACATTGACGATCTGTTCAGATGAAGCAAAAACTTGTTCCATTACAGTTTTTTCGAGGTCAATTGTAGGATTTTGTTCGAGATAACCGACTTTAATGTCATTTTTAAAAGTTATCAGTCCGTTGTCAGCCGTGTCTTTGCCATTGATAATGTTCAGCAAAGATGTTTTGCCGATTCCGTTTTTGGCAATCAAAGCAACTTTTTGATCTTTCATAACGCTGAAAGAAATGTCTTCAAACAGCACTAATTCACCGTAGGATTTAGTTAAATTTTCGACTTGTAAATATAGTACCATCAGTAAAATAAATTATTGAATTGCTTTTTTAAATATCCATTTATGGAGGATAACAGATTTGAATTGGTATGAATTATCTGGATTTTTTATCAAATACTCATTGTTTAATAATCTTTCTATAGATAAATTTATTTCTGATGTTTCAAGAGAATAATTTTTTTGTTTGATATAATTTACGATATTTTCGTGAGTAATTGTTTCTTCTTCTTCATAAATTGACGATATAACAGACAAAATCAACTTATCAGTTTTGTTAAAATTATCCCAGACAGAAACAATGCCGGTTTCAAAACGACGCAAGACAATATTTACAACACCTTTTGCAATTTTTTGACTTACGAAATTCTGTTCCTGTTTTGTTGCAGTTTCAAAAGCAACGAAAGCAATTGATTGAGCCAAAAATGGTTGTCCTCCGGTCAAATTCCAGATTTCGTCAATGCTTTCTTGTTCAAATTTTACATCTTTTGCTGATATTTGCAACAAATTTTGCAAGGTTTCTTTATCAAAATATTTGATTTCCGCAGTTTCCGAATATTTCATCAGTTGTCCCAAACGTTTATTGTCTAATTCTTTGTAGTTTCTGCCTATTGCAATAATTATTTTCAACGGGAAGTTTTGATTTTTGCATTTTTTAGCCAAAATTTCAATAAAATCAACAAACTTATGATTATCAGAAATTGCATTATCAAAAAAACTTAATTCAGCTTTTAATAAAACATCAAATTCATCGAATAAAAGTACAGATTTTTCAGGCTGTATTTGTTCTAATTTCAGTTGTTTCAGGAAAATATCACAAATCTTTTCAGTATTCATTTCAGAATCAAAAATCCCTTCATAATTTTGATAATCAGATAGAGCACTTAAAACAGTTGTGGCAAGTTCATACAAAGGACTTTCGTTTTCACCTTGTAAAGTAAAATAGACAACATTATCTGTTATTTTACGAAGTTTGTTTTCGATACGTTTCAGCAAAGAAGTTTTTCCGATACGTCTTTGTCCGGTGATTATAAAAAGAGGATTCTGACTTTCCTCAACAAAATCAGATACTTGATTTATAATATCCTGACGTCCGAAAAAAATATCATCACTATAAACCTCGGCAGATGCAACAAAAGGATTTTGATTTCTTTGCATAAAAATGTTTTAAATGCGTTTATGCAAAAATAAACAATTTTTTTAATTAACCCGCATTATTGATTAATAATGAGGGTTAAACTTTTGACTTTCAAGTTAATTGCTAAATCAGAAAGCTCATCTTCTTTCAAGTTCACTTGCATATTTTATTCCTAATGAATTTTTATTTTCCGTTGCCCATTCAGTCAGTTTGATTTTTCCTTTGGGCAAATCGTCAACATACAAAAGGTTTTGCATCAGCCCTTTGATTTCAGGTCTTGTTATTGTTACATCTTTCTTGATTATGCCGATAATCCTGCCTGCAATATATCCCAGAAACGGAGACACACAAATTACGGGTTTCTTTTTCCCGATTATTTGCATTATATTTTTTATCAGTTCTTTGTATGTAAATGTTTCCTGACCAATTGCATTAACAATTCTATTTTCTACTTCTTCGGCTTGTTCAACAATAATTTCGGCAAAATCCTGAACATGTACTATGTAAAATTCCAAATTTTTTAACAAAAATTTTTAAATAAATTTT
>DYKL01000666.1 GCA_020722645.1 Acetofilamentum sp.
ATAATCTTGTATTAAGAAATAACGGCATCACGGCTGTTGTTATTGATGAGCAAGGCAATGTTATTATGGATAACGAACTTTGGGTAAAACAAGACATTTGGGTACAAAATTTTGAACCAACAAGCTGGAAAGACTTTGTTTTTGAACCCGATTACGAGCTTATGCCTATTGATGAACTTGAAGTTTTTATTAATCAAAACAATCATTTACCTGATGTTCCTTCGGCTCAGGAAATTGGAGAAAACGGCTTCAAACTTGCTGAAATGGACGCTTTGCAAATGCAAAAAATTGAAGAACTTACGCTTTACATTATTGATTTACAAAAGCAAATACTTGAACTTCAAAAACAAATTGAAGAGCTAAAAAACAATAAGTAGTAATTATGAAAAAAAAATAATTAAAATTATTTCTTGTTTTACATAAGCAAATTACTTTTTTTAATGAATTTGCCTCTGTTTTTTCGGATTTGTATTTACTATTGTTCAAAACATTACTGACATTTTGTCAACAACTTTCTTAGACGCTTTGCGTCATTACGACCACGTGGAACAACGTCATTGCGAGTGGGAAGCAAAAAAAAATTTGCATAAAAGTAGAATGACAATAAAAAAAACGAAGTTTGTGTAAATTTGTAAATCTTTATACAATTTGTCCGAACATCAGAATAGTGTTAATATACCTATTTGCGAGGGTAATGGTAAAAGGCATAGAATATGCAGAACAAGGTGTGAAAATGTATGAAGAAATTTTGCTAATTCAGAAACAAAAAACAGTAACAAGATTAGCTTATGAGTTAAACATACAACTAATTAGCAACTAATCAGTTAAAGGGATGTTGTCATAGGTAGGTACGAAGCAAGAAGTAATCTCAAACCCGAACTTGTTTTAACGAGTCAGTCGCTGACGCTTGCTACGCAAAGTCACACAGAGACGAAAATGCAGGTAAAAATGCAAGTTATAAACTTGCAGTGTTTTTAATATTAAGACTCAGTCTTAAACGAATCAGGGATGTCGCTAACTTTAATAATATTTTTGTAATTGGGTAACCTCACTACTAAAACTCTATAAAAATGAAAACAAAAACTTTTTTTATAATAATTCTAACAA
>DYKL01000190.1 GCA_020722645.1 Acetofilamentum sp.
CAGCAGCAAAGCCCTGTAAATCCACGCTTTTTAAAAGTAAGTTCCGATAAAAAAAAAACGAAATTTGTGTAAATTTGTAACTGCTCATGACTTAAACATGCAACTAACTAATAACCAACTATTTAAAAAGTTGTCATAGGTACCACGAGGAACGAAGTGGGAAGCAATCCCTAACGCCATAATTTATTTTATATTTTTATGTTTGTTTTTAGGTACCACGAGGAACGAAGTGGGAAGCAATCCCTAACTCGTTAGAACCTGTTATTCTTATAGACTGCTTCGTGCCTCGCAGTAACGCAAAGCGTATTATTGGACTTTGCCTCTGGCAAGTGCCTGACCTGAAAGGATTTAAACCTGCTAGTAATATTTCAATTTTTTAATGTATGAATAAAAAAATCAGTTTCACAACCCTAATAAAATCAATCAATTATGCTTATTCTATCATTTTCAAAAAATCTTGTTCGTTAATAACAGGAATTTTAAATTCTTCGGCTTTTTTGAGTTTTGAACTTCCGGCTTTATCACCGGCTACGATATAATCGGTTTTTGCACTTACAGATGAAACTAATTTACCGCCGAATTTTTCAACCATATTTTCAAGTTCTTTCCTGCGTTCGGGTGTCCCGAAATTACCTGTTACAACAAAACTTTTACCGTTTAACTTATTTATAACTTGCTCATTAACAATTGTTTCAAATTGTAAACCTTTTTCTTTAAGTCTTTTCAAAATTTCAATATTCGGTGGGTCAGAAAAAAAGTTTTTAATTGATATTGCAATTTTTTCACCAACATCGTTAATTTCTGTTAATTCATCTATTGTTGCGTTTGCAAGATTATCTATATTTTTGAAATGACGAACTAATAATTTAGCTATACTTTCGCCTACATTTCTGATTCCAAGGGCATAAAGTACCTTTTCAAAGGGTGTGTTAACTGATTTTTTAATGCTGTCTATGAGATTTTCGGCTGATTTCTTAGCAAAACGCTCCAATTTTACTATATCTTCAAATTTTAAGTCATATAAATCGGCTGAATTCTTTATTAATCCTTGATTGAATAACAAATCAACGGTTGCTTCGCCGGCAACTATGTTCATTGCTTTGCGTGAAATAAAATGTTCAATTTTACCTTTAATCTGTGGGTTACAGCCGTTTTCGTTAGGGCAAAAATAGTTGGCTTCGGATTCGTTTCTGACCAATTTAGTACCGCATTCGGGACAAAATTCAGGAAAAATAACTTTTTCGGCATTTGTATCTCTTGATTCTTTGTCAATTCCAACTACTTGTGGAATAATTTCGCCTGCTTTTTCAACAAAAACGTAATCACCGTAATATAAATCCAATGATTTGATGTAATCGGCATTATGAAGCGTTGAGCGTCTGACTGTCGTACCGGCAAGTTTGACCGGTTCAAGGTTAGCAACAGGTGTAATAGCACCGGTTCTTCCTACCTGAAAATCAACCGATAGAAGCTTAGTTTTAGCTCTTTGTGCTTTAAATTTATACGCAATTGCCCATCTTGGTGTTTTTGCTGTTTCTCCCAGCATTTTCTGTTGTTTTACAGAGTCTATTTTGATTACAACTCCGTCAATATCGTATTCAAGTTTATCACGTTGGTTTTCCCAGTATTCGAGATATTCAAAAACAGAATTTATATTGTTTGTCTTTATGGTTTTATCTGAAATCTTAAAGCCCCATTTCTTGCAGAGTAATAAGTTATCAAAGTGTGAATCTGTCGGAAGTTTATCAGTTGCAAGATAATAAAGATAGCAGTCAAGTTTTCTTCTGGCAACTTCTGCAGAATTTAACAACTTTAAAGAGCCTGCAGCGGCGTTTCTGGGATTTGCAAATTCAGGTTTCCCTTCTTGTCGTCTGATATTATTTTGTTTGTCAAAAGCACTATGAGGCATAAAAATTTCTCCGCGTATTTCAAAAAGTTCCGGATAGTCGTCTTTGCGTAGAATCAGAGGAATACTTTTGATTGTTTTTACATTCTCTGTAACAACATCACCTTTTGTGCCGTCTCCCCTTGTTACGGCTCTGATAAGTTTTCCGTTTTGGTATGTCAGACTGATAGAAGCTCCGTCAAATTTTAGTTCACAAACATAATCGTAATCATTGCCTAAAACTTTCTTAATTCTCTGGTCAAATTCCATAAAATCTTCTTTCGAGTACGTATTGCCAAGCGAAAGCATTGTAAATTTATGTTCAGCCTCTTCAAATTGCTGATTTCTGTCATCACCAATTCTGACCGAAGGTGAACTTTCGTCAAAAAATTCAGGAAAATCTTTTTCAAGTTTCAACAATTCATTCACCATCATATCATACTCATAATCAGAAATCTTTGGTTCTGAAAGCACATAATAATAATAGTTATGTTCATTTATTTGATTTCTTAGTTGCTCTATACGTATTTTGGCATTTTGTTTGCTTTCCATAATTTTAAAAATTTTCTTCAAAAATAGATATATTATTCAAATCTTTTTTGTTTTTTTGTAAGACAATTTTTTTATTACAAATAAAATTAATAATTTAGGCGATTTAAAACTGTCTGTTAATTAAAAAATAATCAATGAATAACGACTGGATTCAGGATAACAAAATATCTGTTTACGAAATGTTTGACCTTTTAAATGAAGAGAAGGTAGAATATATTTACAGGGGAAAATTTGATTCTAAGATAACAGACGGAATTTTATCTTTGGCAGAAATAAATTTGGACGGTGAAGATTCATTAAAAATCAAAAAAAGAGTTTATTTTATCTTGGTCGAAGGTTTGCAGAATATTACAAGACATCAGGAACACAGCGAAGATTTTGAAGAGTATAATGAAGGTTTTTTGGTTATTCAGCGAAAAGATACAGAATTTGCAATTACTACCGGAAATTTAATCCAAAACACAACTATTGAAGATTTACAATCGAAACTTGAAAATATTAATAAATTATCAAAAGATGATTTAAAAAAATATTATCGTCAGATTCTTGATAATGAAACTTTTTCGCAAAAAGGCGGTGCCGGTTTGGGACTTATTGAAATTGCCAGAAAATCAGGCAATAAGATAGCTTACGATTTTCAGAAGATTTCTGAGGTTCATTCGTATTTTTATATGCAAACAAAAATTTCCTTTGTTTCAGATGAACCTGACTACGAAGTACAATCGCTCGCCAATATGAAAATTATTCATAAATTTTTTACAGAGCAGGATATTTTATTAAACGTTACCGGTATTTTTAATCACGAAAAACTTATTTATTTACTTTCGATTCTTGAATCTCACATGAGCAAACAAGTTGTGCTGAAAAACAAAATGTTCAGCATAATGATTGAATTGATGCAAAATGTTGTAAAACATGGCGATGAAATTGAAATAAACAATGTTTCAGGAAAACACTCCGTCTTTTTTATTACTTCAAATAAAGAAAAAATATCTCTGAATTCAGGTAATTTTATCAGTAATAAAAAGGTTCCTAAACTTAAAAAGCACATTGATAGAATAAATAAAATGTCGCAAAACGAATTAAATAAATTTCATTTTGATACACTTGTTAATTACAAAACCGAAAAAGATATTGCTTATGGATTAGGGCTTCTTGATATGAGAATCAAATCCAGAAATCGAATATATTACGATTTTCAGAAACTTGACGAAAACCATTCTTTTTTTTCAATAAGAATTTTGTTGAAGTACGAAGAACAAAGAGAAAGAAATTTAACTTACACTGCTACCGAATCAACACCATATATTAATTTAGACGAAAAAAACGGTCAATTTATAATGTGCGGTAATTCTTATCCTGAAAGTGCCAGCAAATTTTATAAACCTGTTTTATCATGGCTGAAAAAATATTCATTAAATCCAAGACTTTTCACACTTTTTGAATTCAAATTTCATTTTTTAAGCACCGGTTCAAAAAAAGAACTTATAAAATTATTCAATATTATCGAACAAATAGCTCAAACAAGTGCTGTTGTTGTGCGTTGGCACTATCCTCTCAATGACGAAGATGCTTTCAATTTCGCTCTTGATTTTTCAAAACTCTTTAATATCGACTTCAATTTAGTTGAATTTAATGAGATGGATTGTTGAATTTAATTTTAATTTATGAAAGCAATGATTTTTGCTGCCGGTCTTGGTACAAGATTAAAACTTTTAACCAATAATATACCTAAAGCATTAGTTCCATACAAAAATAAACCTTTATTGCAAATTGTAATTGAACACGTTTCAAAATTCGGTTTTGATGACATTATTATTAATGTGCATCATTTTGCCGATAAAGTAATTAAATTTTTAGATGATAATGACAATTTTAATTTAAAAATATCTATTTCCGATGAATCTGATTTACTCTTGGAAACAGGTGGCGGTTTATTCAAAGCCAAAGATTTTTTTGACGACAACCCTTTTTTGGTTTACAATGTTGATATTCTTTCAACAATAAATTTAAAAAATCTTTACAACTATCATATTGAAAATAAGTCATTTGTAACCTTAGCCGTTCAGAACAGAAATTCTGACAAAAAATTATATTTCAACGACAACAAAGAACTGTGTTTCTGGAAAAACGAAAAAACCGGCAAGATTAAACCAGCAAAAAAATGTCTTTCAATCCCAAAACCTTTTGCATTTAGCGGAATTCATATAATTAATCCAAAAATTTTTAATTATATGCAATCGGGAGTTTATTCTATTATTGACACTTATTTAAAAGTGGCAAAAAAAGAGAAAATTATTTACTTTGACCATTCAAATGATGAATGGAAAGATATGGGTAAACCTGAAAATTTTGAAACTTCATAAAGCATGCCCTGAAAGGGTCCATAAAGTCCATAAAGTTTATAAAGTAATAAATAATGGAACAATGAAACAATGAAACAACGTCATTGCGAGGTACGAAGCAAATGCAACAATTTAACTCAATAACCTGATAACCCGACAACTAGATAATTTATGAATGAAGAAAAAAACATAATAGGAAGAAAAGACAAAGCGGATTTTCCTGAACTGAAAATTTTTAATATCGACGTAAAAATAGATACTGGAGCATTCACATCTGCATTTCATTGCTACGATATAGAAGAAATTATTCAGGATAACAGAAAAGTTCTCAAATTTCGCCTTCTAGACCCATCACATCCGAAATTTAAAGATAAAGATTATTATGCTGTAAATTATACTCAAAAAAACATTAAAAATACTACAGGAATACCTGAATATAGGTACATAATACAAACCAAAATAAGACTATTCGGCAAAGAAATGCCTATTGAAGTGTCATTAGCTCAAAGAGGCGAAATGAAATTTCCCGTTTTAATAGGAAGAAAGCTCCTTAACGGTAATTTTATTGTTGATTCTTCCAGACTTAATCTATCATACAGATACAAAAAAAAATTAGCCGAAATTAAAAGGAAACAATAAATTAAATTACATTTGGCAAAATTTTAAAATCAATTATACTAAAAATTTTCAATGAAAATAGTTATTCTTTCAAGGAACTCAAAATTATATTCAACTAAAAGATTAGTAGAAGCCGGAACAAATCGAGGACACGAAATGCAGGTCATTGACCATCTTAAATGCGATATAATTATCGAAAAAAGAAAACATCAAATATTTTACAAAGGTGAAAGTTTAAAAAACATTGATGCAATTATACCCAGAATAGGAGCTTCTGTAACTTTTTACGGAACAGCAGTCGTTAGACAGTTTGAGATGATGAAAGTTTTTTCTGCTGTTGAATCTCAGGCATTGATTCGTTCCCGAGACAAACTAAGAAGTTTACAAATTTTGTCAAAAGCAGGTCTTGGACTCCCCAAAACAGCATTTACAAACTATTCAAAAGATGTGTCAAGTGTAATTGACCACGTAGGAGGTGCTCCCTGTATTATCAAGCTTTTGGAAGGAACTCAGGGAGTCGGCGTTGTTTTGGCAGAAACCAGAACAGCAGCAGAATCTGTTTTGGAGGCTTTTCACGGGCTTAAAGCAAGAGCAATTGTTCAGGAGTTTCTCAGTGAAGCTGGTGGGGCAGACATCAGGGCGTTTGTTGTCGATGGAGTTGTTGTAGGTGCAATGAAAAGACAAGGTAAACCGGGCGAATTCCGTTCAAATTTGCATCGCGGAGGCACTGCCGTCAAAGTTGAATTATCCGAACAGGAAGAAAATGCTGCTTTAAAGGCGGCAAAAGCATTATCGCTTGGCGTTGCAGGTGTCGATATGATTCAAACTTCTACCGGTCCAAAAATTATGGAAGTAAATTCATCTCCAGGACTCGAAGGCATTGAAAAAGCAACCGGTGTGGACATCGCTTCCAAAATTATCAGGTATATTGAAAGACAGGCGGAGTAGAATGTTGAATGATGAATGTTGAATGATGAATGTTGAATGATGAATAACGAATGATGAATGATGAATGATGAATAACGAATGATGAATGATGAATGATGAATAACGAATGATGAATAACGAATGATGAATAACGAATGATGAATAACGAATGATGAATGATGAATGATGAATGATGAATGATGAATGATGAATGATGAATGATGAATAACGAATGATGAATAACGAATGATGAATGATGAATGATGAATAACGAATAACGAATGATGAATGATGAATAACGAATAACGAATAACGAATAACGAATAAAGAATGAAGAATAACGAATGAAGAATAACGAATGATGAATGATGAATGATGAATAACGAATGATGAATGATGAATAACGAATAACGAATGATGAATGATGAATAACGAATAACGAATAAAGAATGAAGAATGAAGAATAACGAATGAAGAATAACGAATGATGAATGATGAATAACGAATAACGAATGATGAATGATGAATGATGAATAACGAATAACGAATAAAGAATGAAGAATAACGAATGAAGAATAACGAATGAAGAATAACGAATGAAGAATAACGAAT
>DYKL01000667.1 GCA_020722645.1 Acetofilamentum sp.
GTTGCAGGTGTTTTCACCTGCAACCACTTACGAAAAAACTTGCGGATTTAAGGTACTACATAAAATGAACAAAATATTTTTAAAACATAACAAATAAATTAACTTTGCGTAAAATAAATTAATGGAAATATTTGCGAAAATAACCGGAATTGAGTACAAAATTAAACTTGCAAAGGAACTCGAAAAAATTGATTTTAAACATTTCAACATAAATAATTGTCCTTATAGTTGTTTGATTACAGATAATAAAAAAATGTTTGCTTTTTCAAAGTGGGTTTCGCCTAAAAGAACTCGAACATATCCTTACGAAAGAGTTTACAATACTTTGTCGTCATCAAAAAAAATAACAGTAATACCTATTGTTTAAGATGAAGGATTTGAAGGAGACCGAGATTTTCTTCAGTGGGATACGGTTTCTATGATGAGTTTGTTAGATGTTTACGTTATTTTAGCATATTACAATTCAGCTGAAAAACACAAAACGCGAAAAAATAAGATAACAAATCAAAAATTCAATAATGACTATGTAATTTCTAAAATAAAAGAAATTGAAAATTATCATAGTTCCGCTCTACACTGGAATCTAAAAGAAATTAATGATAACTTTACTTTGTTGATTGATAAAGTGAAAAAATCTTATTCAAAAATTGAAAAATATCTTGATACAAAACTACATAGTTTTGATAGTTTAGATAGTTTTAAAACAAAAATTCAATGTGAAGTTAATTCTTTTATGGAGTTTTCAAGGCAAAAAGCAAAAGATGCTCAAAAAAGAGAAATACAAACTTATCAACCCAAAGAATCTTTACAAACTCTTACAAAAGCGAAAATAACTATTACAAATTATTTAGGGGGAATGTATTTTTTAACAGTTGATGAAGCAGAAATTAATAAAAATTCAATTTCATTAATTGAATCAAAACACAGTAAATCAAATTTATTGCCTGGATTATCCGATATAAAAGACGGTTTAATAAAAATGATTCTTTTTTCAAATCTTAAAGAAATTACAGTAAACAAAAAGAAGTATTCAGGAGAACCAATTTTAACGGAACTTACTTTTAAAAAGCGTGGATTTACAGGGCTTTGCTGCTGA
>DYKL01000191.1 GCA_020722645.1 Acetofilamentum sp.
GCAGGTGTTTTCACCTGCAACCACTTACGAAAAAACTTGCGGATTTAAGGTTTTAAATTTTTTCATATTTTTTTTTAGCTAAAATAAAACTTATTTTCAAATAATTGTTAAATAATTAGATTTTATTTGCAACCATTTAAAAAAAATACGTTTTTTGCCTAACCTGAAATATTCATAAAAATTGTAAAAATTTTTATGAATGCGGGTTGATTAGCGGGTTGCAATTCAGGAAACCCCGATTTAGAACAGCTCAAATTTGGTTGTTTGAAAAACAAACAAATTTGTTAGTTGTACTTAATCGTCAGCATTATTTATGAATAATGCGGGCTAAGTATTTCTTATAACAATTTACTATAAAAAAAATATGAAAAAAATCGTTTTTTTGCTGATTTTGTTTTCCTTTTCAAAGCTTTATTCGCAAAATATAACAATCAGCGGTTATGTTGAAAGTGCTGAATGTGGTGAAAGACTCATAAATGCAGTTGTTTTTGATGCAAACAATACAAAATACGGGACTGTTACAAACAGTTATGGTTTTTATAGTCTGACTTTCCCAAAACAAAAAATCATACTGACATCAAGTTATATTGGATATGCCCCATTTCAGACCGAAATTTTTCCGCAAAAAGATACGACCATTAATATTTTACTTAGTTCGTCCGTTGAAATTGAAGAAGTTGTGATAATTGCCGATGGAAACAAAGTTGAAAGCTCTCAAATGAGTCAGGTTGACGTGCCTGTTGCAACTATTCGCAAAATGCCTGTATTATTTGGAGAAGTTGATGTTTTAAAAACTATACAATTGCTTCCGGGCGTTCAGTCAGGAACAGAAGGAACAAGCGGAATTTATGTTCGGGGTGGGGGACCTGACCAAAATTTGATACTGCTTGATGGTGTTCCGGTTTACAATGTAAATCACTTATTCGGCTTTTTTTCTGTTTTTAATGGCTATGCAATAAATGATATTTCGCTGATAAAGGGTGGCTTTCCGGCTCGTTACGGTGGTCGCCTGTCATCTGTTTTGGACATCAGAATGAAAGAAGGAAATATGCACCAGTTTGCAGGTGAGGTTTCTATCGGTATTATAGCTTCTAAATTTACAATCGAAGGTCCGATTATTAAAGATAAAACATCTTTTATAATTTCCGGCAGAAGAACGTATATTGATGTACTGACTGCCCCAATTATCAAATTGGCTTCGGCTATTGCAACTATGGACGGGTCAAGCTTTAGCGGTGGATACTATTTTTACGATTTGAATGCAAAAATCAACCATAAATTTTCGGATAAAGACCGTATTTTTTTGAGTGGTTATTTTGGAAAAGATAAAGTGTACGCTAATATTTCAAGTTCATGGGCAGAAGATTATTCAAAAACAAATTTCGATTTGCACTGGGGCAATGCAACTGCGGCTTTCAGATGGAATCATATTTTTACTCCCAGACTTTTTGCAAATACAACACTGACATACAGTAATTATCTTTTTGTAACTACTACCGAAGAGGAATTCAGATATACTTTTTTAGGAAGTGCGATTAAAGAAGAATGGAAATTGCAGTATAGTTCAGGAATTGAAGATTATGCAGCAAATATTGACTTTGATTTTTTACCTAATTCATCTCACAAGATAAAATTCGGATTTAGTGGAATTTATCATACATTTAAGCCCGGTGTTTCCGCGATGAAATACAGTTCTTTTGAGTCTGCAATAGCAATTGACACAACTTATGGAAATAAAAATATTGAAGGCTATGAATTAGGTGCTTTTATTGAAGATGATTTCAGAATCGGTTCAAAAATTAAAATAAATGTCGGTGTAAGAGGTACTGCAATGATTCTGCCTGACACTTTTTTTTATTCGGTAGAACCTCGTGCATCTGTGCGGTTATTGATAAATGACAAGTTTTCGGTTAAAGGCTCTTATGCTCAAATGTCGCAGTATCTTCATTTTTTGACAAACAGCTCAATAGGATTACCAACTGATTTGTGGTTGCCGGCGACAAAACTTGTTCCTCCCGAACATTCAGTTCAATACGCTTTAGGCTCTGTTTTTAATTTATCCAAAGGTTACGAATTTTCTATCGAAGGTTTTTACAAAGATATGGACGGACTGATAGAATATAAAGAAGGCGAAAGTTTTTTTTCTGACCCTGAAATAGAAGGAACCAAAGGAGAAGCTTGGGAAAGGAAAATAGAAATCGGAGAAGGCTGGTCTTATGGTGGTGAATTGTTTCTGCAAAAGAAAACCGGAAAATGGACAGGTTGGATAGGTTATACTTTATCGTGGTCAAACAGAAAATTTCCTGAAATCGCATTCGGTCAGGTTTTTCCATACAGATACGACCGCCGCCACGATATTGGAATAGTCTTTTTATACAAAATTAACGATAAAATTGACATTGGTGCTACTTGGGTATATGCTACCGGCATTGCTGTAACGCTTGCCAAACAACGATATTTGCCTGTAAACAGATTGCAGGACAAAATAAACAGTCAGAATCAGGAATATTACTACTATTACGATGCTTTATCTGTTGAATACTACGGAAACAGAAATAATTTCAGATTGCCGGTTTATCATCGTTTGGATTTGGGAATTAATTTTTCAAAAGACAACAAACTCGGCACTAGGGTGTGGAGTTTTAGTCTTTATAATGCTTATAACCGAAAAAATGCCTTTTTGGTTGATTTCAACGGTGCTTTTTTGGGAATTAGTTCAACAGAACAATTCAAACGCAGTTTGTTCAAACTGAGTTTATTTCCGCTTATTCCGTCTGTTTCGTACTCTCTGAAATTCAAAATTGATTATAACAAAGTAAAAGATATTTTCTAAAATTCATTAAAAATTGTAATAAAAATGAAAAAAATAGTTTTTTTTATATTGATTTCCGTTTCATTTATTTCCTGTATAGAAACTTTGGATATTGAATTAGACCAAGATGATAAAAAAATGGTTTTAAACGGCATTATTTCCCCTGACAGCATAATAACTGTCAATTTATCAAAAAGTATTTATTCCTTAGACGGTGATGCTTTTATAAAATTTGTTGAAGATGCTGAAGTTAAATTATACGAAGATGGCGTATTTATTGAAACAATGCAATACGATACTTTTGGCAATTATCTGTCTTCTATAAAACCCCAGTTAGGCAAAAAATATTCGGTAACTGCTCAAAACAGTCAGTATGAAATGTTAAGTGCCACCACAGAAATTCCACAGACAGCTGATATTAAAGAGTTTTATGTTGATATTCAGATAGACAGTGCTACAGAAACTTGGTACGACCCCAATACAGGCAACAGTTTTGATACAACATTCTATTATATGAGTGGCGAAGGTACTGGAACTGTTGTTTTTGATGATTTAGATAATGAAAATAATTATTATTTGTTGTGCTTCAGTATAGTAAAACCAATATACGTTTATGATAATTACGGAAATATGTATATTAAAGGATACTACCGACAACCTGTTTGGTACAATATGCAAAATCAAAATGATAATCTGACCTATTTCAGTTTTTCCAGTCTGTTCAGCGGAGTGGTTTTCAATGATGTTTTTTTTGACGGTACAGAAAAAACTTTAATTGTAAATATTGATACTTGGGCTTTGTTTGACGATTATGCACAGGATTTGCCGCAATCTCCTTTGTATGTCCATTTATATTCATTGTCGGAAGATGCTTACGAATTTATAAGTACTTATACAAAATATCAGGAAGCTATTTCTAATCCTTTTGCCGAACCTGTAAATATTTATACTAATGTTCAAAACGGTCTTGGCTTGTTTGCGGGTGTCTATGCCGAAACAGATTCTTTGGAAATTGTAAATCCGGGAGTCAAGAAAAAATGATTATACCCTTTATTATTGTCAGACATTTCAAAAGTGTCTGACAATTTTTTTATTTAGGGATTATTACGAAATAATATGCTGAAAATGGGTTAATTTGAAAATTTGAAAATGTGTTAATTATTTAATAATCTGGTATTTAATGAATTATGAAAGTAAAAAAATAAACCGTTGTGAGTATATATTTAATAATCTATGTGAACTATGTGTCTATGTGGTTATTAAAAATATAAAACAAACAAGTTATTCCGTAACAGTTACTTAACTGTGGTGTCAGTTTTCTTTTTTGCTGATTTTTCAATAATCCAAATAGTAAAAAATCCTGCAATTGCAATAATTATTGACCAAATCAAAATTATATTAAAATCAGGCATTATACGTTCATAAAAAAAGACATCTACGCTCTTGTCGCTTGTAAAAGCTCCGAATTTATCAACTTCAAGATAGTTCATATCAATGTCGTAAGATTTTTTCCATGGCCAGATAATAATCAGAGAGCCAAGAATAAAACCTGATAAAATAGCTATTGTCTGATCTTTGTATTTCTTGAAAATCCATGATAAAAAGTGTGAAAAAGCTAATAATCCAACAACCATTCCCAATATTAAAGGCAATAACAATTTTAATGTTGGAGTTATCAGTTCATAATTACCTCCCATTATTTTAGTTATATTTATCATTGTGTCAATCATTAGTAATCTGTAATTACCTAAAAGAACAAGAATAAATGAGCCAGAAAGTCCGGGTAAAATCATACTGCATATGCCAAGAACACCGCAAATAAAAACATACAATACGTTGTCGTTTTCAACGGCAGGCTTTAAAAATGATAGACTGATTGCAATTGCTGTTCCGAGGATGAAAAATAAAATTACGCTTATCTTCCATCTTTCGACTGTTTTAGCTACAAAATATACAGAGGCTATGATTAACCCAAAAAAATATGCCCAAACATAAACAGGGTAAAAATCAAATAAATAACCTAAAAGTTTTGCAAGTGTCAGAATACTTACAGCGGCACCTAAAAAGACTACAATTAAAAAAATTAAATCAGTATGTTTTGCAAATTCTTTGAATTTACCTTTAAATACTAATTTTATAGCTTTTAAATCAAAAGATTTCAGGCTGTTAATTAGTCTTTCAAAAATACCGGCAATAATTGCAATTGTTCCTCCTGAAACGCCAGGAATTACATTAGCTCCGCCCATAGCAAAGCCTTTTAAAAAGTTAAGAATATGCTCTTTAATTTTTCCCATTTTATAAAATTTAGCCTGCAAAAATATAATTTAACCTGAAGTTATCAAAAAATGTCTGTTAATAAAATTTATTCAATATCTTCGAGTAATTGAAATTTTTTAGGGTCAACCTCTGCTTTGAGGACAAAATATTCTTCTGTAAAGCTAATTGGAAGGAATAAATATTCGATTTTGTTTTCGGTTTTTCTTGCAATATCAATTAAACCAAGTCCGGCACCGCCGTGTTCTCCTATTTTGCCGTTTTTGAGCTGTGTTTTATACATCTCGTTTAATTCCTCTTTTGTACAGTTATTGACTTTATCAATTGCACTGGTGATAGTATTTTTGTTTGGAACTTTTATTTTGTTTGATGTTATAATGTAATAAATTGAGTCTTTTTTGCCAATCATAAACAAACCATTGCTGAAAACTTCATCTGAAAACTCTTCTGCATGTCTTTGTATGTTTTGCATTGTCTCAACCATAGCGTGATAAACACGTCTTCTGGTCTTTTTTTCTTCGCTGATTTTACCGAGTTCTTCTTCTAGCATTGAGGTAAACATTGATGTAATCCTTTGTGTAAATTTGCCGATATAAACAATATATATGCCGTTTGCAGTTAGCTCGTCATAAAGCGAAAGTACTGACTGCATAAAAACTCGGTCGATTTCCATAATTAATGGTTTTTTATTTGATTTCTTTAACTAATAATAAATACACAGGTAAATGGTCGCTGTATCCATTTAAAAACGCATCTCCTGAAAAAGTTCTGTGAGGATAACCTTCGTATTCACCTGTTGTGTTCAGTAAGTATTTTTTATTATGAACAACTGCTTTGAAAAAAACATAGCCGGTTTTGTCGTTTAATAATGCCTGTGAAATTATCATCTGGTCAAACAAGTTCCATGCATCGTTGTATCCTAACGTTCCGATACCTTTTTTGTATTTTTCGTACATAGGATTATAAAGTTGTCTGTCTGTAAGTTTTTTCTTGTTTCCGTTTGCATTAAGATGAACTAAAACGCTTTCGTCAACCGGATCATCGTTTAAATCGCCCATTACAACAATTTTTGAATTTGGGTTTTCGTTTAACAAAGAATCCACAACTTTTCTTACATTCATGCCTGCCAAGTTTCTTTTTGGTGCACTTTTTTTCTGTCCTCCGCCTCTTGAAGGCCAGTGATCAACCATAAAATGCATCATTTCTCCGTCAAACATTCCTGAAACTAACAATAAGTCTCTTGTTTTGTCGTTTTCTGGAAGTTCTAAATGAAATACCTTGCTGTTTGTTACCTGAAAAAAATGAGGTTGGTACAATAAAGCAACATCAACACCTCTTTCGTCTGGTGATTCGTAATGTATTATCTGATAATTTTTTGATAATAATAGAGGTCTTTTAACTAAGTCTTCTAAAACCAATCTGTTTTCCACTTCTGATAACCCTATAACAACTGGACCACCCGGAACATTATCAGTGCCTATTTCAGAAATTACCTTAGCCATATTATCCAATTTCTGATAATACTTTTCGCTGTTCCATTTTTTGCTTCCTTCGGGTGTAAATTCACTGTCGTGAGTATCGGGAGAATTTATTGTGTCGAATAAGTTTTCAATATTGTAAAAAGCTACACAGGCTAATTTGTATGTATTGTTTTGTGCAACAACCAACAAAAAATTACAGACTAATAATAATAACAAAACAATTTTTTTCATTTTTAAAATTTATGTTTTTAAATAATCCCTTAAATCCGTAAGTCTATACTTATATATCTGAAATTCAGTCAGGTGAAAAC
>DYKL01000668.1 GCA_020722645.1 Acetofilamentum sp.
AATAAATTTAAAACAGAAAATTAGTATTAAAATTAAGAAATATATTATTTTTTAAAACATAATTATCCTATCTTAATATTGCGGAAAAGGACAAAAATTTCTTATTAGTATATGATTTCGGATTAAAAGCGGGAAAAATGGGAAAGACAAAAGTTTTATTCATTTTTTTCCACAAGTCGAAAGACTTGTGGGAAGGATGGCTTTGTTTTAAATTAATTCTTCTACAATCTGTGATATTTCGGGTTGCATATTTACCGAAAAACTTGAAATATTTGTTTGACTTTTGGCATGTTCTATTGTTATAGACACTATTTTACCTTTTTCGTCCAATTCGGCTAACAAATCTTCTGAAACATCAATTATTTCTGCGATTTTATTTTTGTTAAAAACAATGTAAAGAGTATCTGTATCTTTAAAATATTTTATTTCCATAATTCTTTATTTTTTATAAGACCTGTCAAAAAAAGCATTGTGGATTGTTTCTTTGTCTTCTAAAATTATTATTCTCAAATATTTGTCCATTTCTTGAATTTTCGCCCAACGCCTGATTCTGCCGTCAGCTTGAATTTCTTCTTTTTCGGGATAATTGTAAACAAATTCAATCCATTCTAATTTGATTTCTTTACGATCTTCTCTAAGTTGTGTATGTTTGAAATAGTCTGTAAATTTCATATCTTATGCAAAAATACAAATTTAACATCAAAAAATCAATTCCAAAAAACTTTTTTTCTAAAACACCCGAACTTTCGAGAACCAAATCTATGCGAACCTACTAATACGGGTGTTTATGAGTTGTTTGAACAACTCTTTTTTATAGCTTCAAAGAAACTAAAAGACAGTAGTTTGTTCACCTAAAACCTCTGTTCCCGCCAGACTTTTGTCTGGTGGAGATAAAATTAATTAAGTCTTTTGACTTATACTACAATAATTCTCTGTTCCCGCCAGACTTTTGTCTGGTGGAGATAAAATTAATTAAGTCTTTTGACTTATACTACAATAATTCTCTGTTCCCGCCAGACTTTTGTCTGGTGGAGATAAAATTAATGGCTCTTTTATGAAAAATTGTTGGTAAAATTTGACATTTTTGGCATAAAG
>DYKL01000192.1 GCA_020722645.1 Acetofilamentum sp.
TCTTTCACGAAGACTGCATTCGGTTACATTGTTCCGAAAACTCCGACTGACACCAAACACCAGCCGTTTCGGTAAGGACAAGTGGTAGAACACTTGGAGTTATTAAACGTAACTCATTCATTTACAGCACATTACCTCGAAATAACGAAAAAATACCACGGTTGAACGTTACAGGCAGAAGGAGCTATTCTTGCTGCTTCCATAATCTGCATCAGTTTTTCTTTTTCAACGGTTTTTTGTAAGTAAGACCTGCACGAAAATCTTTTTTTTGCAATTTCAATAAAAGGCATAATTCTTTTTTTATTTTTCACACCACTAAGACACTAAGATACACTAAATTTAAAATTCTTCATTCGATATTCATTATTCAACATTCTTCATTCGATATTCATTATTCAACATTTTTCATTCGATATTCATTATTCAACATTCTTCATTCGATATTCATTATTCAACATTTTTCATTCGATATTCATTATTCAACATTTTTCATTCGATATTCATTATTCAACATTTTTCATTCGATATTCATTATTCAACATTTTTCATTCGATATTCATTATTCAACATTCTTCATTCGATATTCATTATTCAACATTTTTCATTCGATATTCATTATTCAACATTTTTCATTCGATATTCATTATTCAACATTTTTCATTCGATATTCATTATTCAACATTCTTCATTCTTTCATAGAATCCTTTTCCTTTCACCCCGTATTCATCTTTTTTGAAAACAGGTTGTAAAAATCCGAAACCGTAACCAAAAAGTTGTACAAATGATGTTATAATTGATAAAAAAGCTACTTTGATATTTTTATTTTTGATTAATGAGTTAAAAAACAGTAAAAAAATGTATAAAATCAAAGGTGTAAATGCAAACCACCAGATAAATGAGAGTCCAATTAAAGTAAAAACGCCAAAAATAAAAGCTGTTGGTGCAAGATAGAAGATTTTGAAAGTTTCCGGATAAATTTTTGAAATGATGTGTCTTGTTTTTCCGAATCTGAAAACCTGTTTGAAAAAGCTTGCAAGTGTGTTTCTGCGTTTGTGATAAACAAAGCATCCTTTAAAAAGTTTGGTTTTGTATCCTCTTTTAATGAGTTCAATTGCAAAAACCATATCTTCGCCAGGGTGCATTTTGGTGATTGGAAAGCCCCCCATTTCATCAAAGATAGATTTTTTTAAACCGAGGTTAAAGCTTCTTGGGTAGAATTTATCGACTTTTTCGCCGCCTCTGATGTTTCCGGTTGTAAGAAAAGAAGTCATAGAGTAGCTGATAGCTTTTTGTGTGCTGTTAAAAGAAGGGTTTGCGGCATCAGGTCCTCCGTATATATCAGTATCTTCGGCAGAAAGGTTTTTATTGACTTTTTCAAAATAATCTGGCGGTAAAATGCAGTCAGAATCCACAAAAACAACGTATTCTCCCGATGCGCGTTCGACTCCGTAATTTCTTGCTATCGCAGGTTTTTCGTTTTTTTTGTAATAATATTTTATGTTCAGTTTGTCGTAATATTTTTCAACTTCGCTTTTGCAGTCTATTTTTGAACCGTCTTCAACAATTATTAGTTCAAAATCTTTAAAAGTTTGTTCTGATAACGAAAGCAGCAGTTCTTCAACTTCGTCGGGGCGGTTAAAAACAGGGACAATTAGAGAAAATTTCATTTGTGTTTTTTTAGATTGCAAATTTAGTATTAGGTTTTAAAAAACTGCAAATTATTAAAAAAAATTTGAAGTTATTATTTAATTCAGTAAATTTGTCGGTCTTTTTTTTAGATTGTTTTTTATTTACAAATATTACAAACATAACAAACTAACATAGTATGGATTTGAAAAAAATTATTACAATTGCCGGACAACCTGATTTGTTTGAGCTGATTAACAATACACACAAAGGTATTATTGTGGAGTCAATTATTACAAAAAGACGTCAGCAGGCATTTGCTTCTCAAAGAGTAAATACGCTGAAAGATATTGCTGTTTTTACCGAAGACGGAGAGATAAAATTAGCAGAAGTTTTTGTAAAAATTTATAAACATCAGCAAGGCGGACAAGCACCGGAACATAAAGCTTCAAACGAAGAAATCAAAAAGTTTTTTGATGAATTTTTTCCTGAATATGACAAAGAAAAAGTTAAATTATCGGCAATGAAAAAAATTCTGAAATGGTACAATATCCTAAATGAACACGGATTCGTTGATGATAAAATTGAAGAGGAAAAATCGGAAAATGAAGCCGAAACTGAAACTACAGAAAAACAAGATGAAACACCCATGAGAACCTTAAAGTTCTCACACCAATAGAATGAAAATAATTACAAATCAACGACTTACAAAATTATTTACACATGAAAATAAAAGTGAAGAATAAAAAAACGGGTTTAAACCCGTTTTTTTATGTCTTGTTTCTTTTTAATCCTCTTCGGGAGGAGTTGTTAATTGAACAGGATTTTGAGGAGCTTGATTAAAATCGGTACCTTGTATTATTTCATACATATCCGGTTGGTTGTCTCCTTCTTGTTGTCTTGGAATAGAAATAGTTGCAACTAAACTCAAACCCAAAATAACAAGGGCTAATGTCCAAGTTGTTTTTTCCAGAAATTTGTTGGTTTGAGCAACACCGCCAAATTGTCCGGCTCCGGTAAAACCGGAAGCTAAACCACCTCCTTTAGGATTTTGAACTAATACTATCCATATTAACAAAACGCTTACAATGATTATTAAAACTACTGCTAAAAAATACCACATATCTCTTAAATTTAATGTATAATTTTATTTATTTTTTATTTTGTATCTCTTTTATTTTTTCTGCAAATAAAGAACTTTTTTCGGGATATTTCAAAATTAATTTTTTGTAAGTTTCTATAGCTTTTTCATATAAGCCTTGCAGAGCATAGATTTCAGCTAATCTTTCTGTTACAATTTCCGGTTCTTTTATGCTCTTTTCGGACAAATCTTTTTCTGTTTCGGGTGTTTTTTTTCTGTCTAAAGTTGGTTGTTCTATCAAAAATTTGTCGATTAAGTCTGTAGGTTTGTTTTTATTTGTTCTTTTAGAAATTTTTTCAAGTATTTTATCTGCTGCGGTTTTTGGTTTATCTTCTTGTGTTTCTTTTTCTTTCACTTGCTCTTCAACAACAGTTACTTCTTTATTTTCTTCGATTTTAATCTCGTCTATTATTTCAAAAACTTCAATATCGGATTTAATCTCTTCTTTTTGTTCTGTTACAGGCTGTTCGATTTTTGTTTCTGTTATGTTTTCCGGTTCTACTTTATCTAATTCAAAAACAATAGGTTCTTCTTTTTTCGTCTCTGATTTTTTTAATTTTTCCAAAATTTTATCAGCCGCAGTTTTCATCTCTTCATTGTTCATCTCTTTTTCTGTTTCAACTGTTTTTTCTTCAATATTTTTGTTTTCTATTGTTTCAATTTCAGTTTCTTCCTTTTTTACGTTCTTTCTGTTTTTAAGTTTTTCGATAATTAAATCGGCAGCAGTTTTTTTAGATGTTTTTTGTTCAGAAATTTCTTCGGTTTTTACCTCTTCAATAATTTTTTCTTCTGTTAATTCAACATTTTTGTTTTCTAAATCTGTTTTTTGTTCAGAAATTTCTTCGGTTTTTACCTCTTCAATAATTTTTTCTTCTGTTAATTCAACATTTTTGTTTTCAAAATCATCTTTTTCAGCAATAATTTCTTCTGTTTTTATCTCTTCTGTATTCTTTTCTTCAGTTAAGTTAAGTGTTTTGTTTTCTTCGTCAGATTTTATCTTTTCGTTTGTTTTTTCTTCAACTAAATCAGCCGTTTTGTTTTCTAAGTTGTTTTTTTCTTTAACTAAATCAGCGGCTTTTTTAGATTTTTTTTCAGTTATCTTTTTTCCTATAACGTTTTCTGTTTCCTGTGAAGTGAGTTTTTCGTTTTTAAGTCTGTTAATTTTTGATAGAACATCATCGGCAATGTCAAAACTTTCTTTTTCAGGCTCAATAATTTCAGTTTGTATTTTTTCAATTTTTAATTCGGGAGTTGTTCCGTTCTCAATAACTGATAGTTTTTCTTCAGTAATAATTTCAGGTGCCGTTTCGATTTTTTCTTCAATAATTTTTTCTTCGATATTTATTTCGAGAGTAACTTTACTTTTATCTTCTTTCGTTTGTTCAATAGTTTTTTCTTCTTTTTTGTCAATTACTTCTGTATTAACATTATCAGTTGTTATAATTTTTTCGGCTGTTTGTTCGATTTTTGGAGTTTCTTTTACAGGCTCGTCAAGTGCAAAGAATTTTTTTACGTCAATGTTATTTTCTTTCAGTAATTTAGATAATTCTGCAAAATTTTCGGCTTTGGGAATAATAATATTCTGAATAATTTTTTGATGATGAGCTTTTTGTCTTTCAAATAATTCGGGGTCAAACTCAACATCTTCTTTATCTTTTTTAGATGCTTTTTCTTTTTTGTCGGGTTTGGTTTCGCTTACTTTTTCTTTTTTGTCGGTAATTTCTTTATCAATTTCTTTATTTTGGGGCTCTTTTATTAGTTCATTCTCAAGTTTTTTTGTTTTTTCAGGACTTGGAGCTGAATACACTTCAAATAATTTCTGATAAATATTTTTTCTGTCATTTATAAAAATGGCATATTTGTTCAATTCAGTTTCAAAATTACTGTTATTATTTTTTTTTAGGGCTACCAAATACAAATTATAAACAGTTTCAAAAAAAGGATATTTGGAAATTAAATCTTTGATTTGAGGAAAGTCAGTCGAACGAACTTCTTGCTTGCCATTTATAAAACTAATTAATTCAGAAAGTTGCATAGTATATTTTTTAAAAAAGATGAAACAAAAGTATATAATATTTTACCAATTTACAAGAGCACTGTTAAAAATATCGTCAACAATTTTTTCGGTAATTTCTACAATCAGCTGATCTTCAACGTCTGAGAGGTTTTGAGTATTACTATAATCGGCATACCACGAAAAAGTTTTTTCAAAATTATTTTTTGGTAATTTGAAATTTGTGTATTTAACTTTAACAGTAATGGTCAATCTGTTTGATGCCGCAGTCTCTCCGCTTTGGATATCAATCGGATTGACAGAGTAGCCCGTAATAAATCCTTCGATGTTCATATCACCGTCTCTCGAAACCAAATTTAAAGGTGTTTGATTAACAAAACGTTTGAGCATTTCGTCGTAGATTACTTGAGATAAATTTGGGTTTATAATTTCAGCAGTATTATCCAAATACTTTATGCTGATTGTTTTTGCATCGCCGTAATCTGCACCGGAAAAAGATAAAGTGTAAAATTTACATCCCGAAAAAAATATAACCAGAATGTTTAAGTATAATATTTTAGACCAATTTTTTTTCATTTCTTTATCTCAAATGTTTGTTTGATGCTATGTGTTGAATTTTTATTGTGTGTTTTTAAATAACTAAATCAAAAAATAAACCAAAAATTTTGTAAATGTAAATTTTGTAAACATATTGTTTAAAATTGTAAACAACTATGTATCAAGATTGTATTCTTTGATTTTTCTGTATAAAGTACGCTCTGAAATACCCAAATCGTCAGCAGCGGCTTTTCTTTTTCCTTTGTGTTTTGTCAGTGCTCTTTTGATAAGGTCTTTTTCCATATCTGCAAGCGAAAAATTAACATCTATAATTTCTTCAGTATCTTCAATGTTTGGTTTTACATAAGAAATATCTTGCTTGTCTTTTATTTCGTATGCTTTCTCAATAACTTGCTCTTGATTGGGAATATTATTTATTTTAAACTCCAAATCTTCGTCATTTATATTGTATTGAGATACATTATGTTTTTTCAGCAATAAATTAACAATGCTTTTTATTTCGTCAGTGTCTTTTTTCACATCAATTAAAAATTTGAAAAGAAGTTCTCTTTCTCCCGAAAAATTTTGCTGATTATCAGATTGAAAAAGGGAAGGGAGTTTTGTTGTGTTGAAATCCTTTAAATATCTTTTAATTGTTTCTCCGGTTATGTAACGGTCTTGTTCAATAATTGATATTTGTTCGGTAATATTTTTAAGTTGCCTTACATTTCCCTGCCAGTTATAGACTTCGAGCATTTCTTTTGCTTCGTCAGATAATCTGAGTGGTGGCATTTTGTATTTTTCGGCAAAATCAGAAGCAAATTTCAGGAAAAGTAAATATATATCTTCTTTTCTTTCTCTTAAAGGAGAAATGTGAATAGGGACAGTGCTTAGACGGTAATATAGGTCTTCTCTGAACTCTCCTTTTTCGATAGCTTTTGAAAAATCTACATTCGTAGCAGCGATAACTCTTACATCAGTTTTCTGAGTTTTTGATGAACCTACTCTAATAAATTCGCCGGTTTCTAAAACTCTGAGCAAACGTACCTGAGTAGAAAGCGGTAAATCGGCAACTTCGTCCAAAAAAATTGTTCCTTTGTCGGCAACTTCAAAGTAACCTTTTCTGCTTTCGTGTGCTCCTGTAAATGAACCTTTTTCGTGTCCGAAAAGTTCTGAATCTATTGTCCCCTGCGGTATTGCGCCGCAGTTTACGGCTATATATGAATTATGTTTGCGACTACTGTAATTATGTATAACTTGTGAAAAAATTTCTTTACCTACACCACTTTCACCTGTAATAAGCACTGATAAGTCGGTTTGAGCTACCTGAAGTGCTATTTCGAGAGCGTGATTGAGTTTTGGAGAATTGCCGATAATCCCAAAACGCATTTTTACTTGCTGAATATTCATAACTGAAATTTTGTCAGCAAAATTAATCTTTTTGTCCGAATTTTTAAATTTATATTTTTAGTTTTAATTTTTTTTTAACGGAACTTACTTTTAAAAAGCGTGGATTTACAGGGCTTTGCTGCTGA
>DYKL01000193.1 GCA_020722645.1 Acetofilamentum sp.
ACTTTATGCCAAAAATGTCAAATTTTACCAACAATTTTTCATAAAAGAGCCAAAGTTTTCAGTCAATGATTTGTTAATGTTTTTGAAAGAAATTAAAAAAGTAAAAATCAATAATGGTTGGCATAATGTTGAAATAACTAAAAAATATCAGGATTTAATCAAGCTTCTGGACATAACTATTACGTAAAATAAGGAAAAGTTACGGATTAAACCCTAACTCTTCAGTTTTTTAGAGAATAGTATTACATTTATAACAGATACACAGTTATTTAATCATTGTTTTGCACAAAAACAAGTATTACGTAAATAGACAATTTGATTTTAGAATAATTATTTATAAACTGCTGATTATGTGAATATTGTAAAAACCAATTACCCAAAAGTGAAGAGTTACGGATTAAATTGCTTTACTATTTGAATATAAACAACTTTTTTGTTTCCGAATTACAAAGAAAAAAAATCCGCTGATTTAGCGGATTTTTTATTTTCAGCTTTTAAAATTTATAAAACCAATCCTTTGGTAATATTTCCTTGCGAAACAACTTCTTCTGTCGTTTCACCTGCAAATTCTGTTTCTACCCATACTCTTCCGGCTTCATTGTCAACTTTTAAAACAGTAGCTTCCTGATATGAACCTATATAAGGAATTTGAATGATATCACCGGCTTTAACTTCCATTTTAACAGGAATTGCAGTGCATTTTGATTTTTCCAATACTTGAATCTTACCAGCCCAGCCCATTGCAAGAACCTTTTCGCCTTCTACTCTGATAACCTGCCAATGTTCTTGGTAATAATCGCTTTGATATGCAATAGATGTTCCGGGTTGCCATTCAGAAGTTATTTTTACAAAAGAATTTGCTTCTAATTCTTCTATCATTTGTCCGATTGGAACTCCTTCGCCGTTAGTTGCAGAATTGTCATACTCTATGTCCAAATATTTAACTTTAGGACGAGAAGCATCAGAGTCATCAACAACAATACCTCTTTCCATTCCTGAGCCTGATTGCCACCATGTTAATACAACATCTCCTTTTTTAACTTGTTGATTGGCAGGAATAGGAATAATTAAAGAATTAGGAATCATATATTCTGTGCCTACTTGCGATACTTTCGATTCTTTATCGCCGACTTCAATCATTTTTGAAGAATAAAAAATAAAAGTCGAAGTTGGATCTTCCCAAGCATCTTCAATAAAGGCATAAGAAGGAGTCAAAACATACTCTCCGTTTTTTGCGGTTGTCCCCACTACAGGAAAATCATAAGGTATTTGTCCGGGTTGAGGGACGTCAGAAACTTCTTCTGTTTTGGTAGTATCGGTTTCATTTTCATCAGTTTTTTCATTTTTACAGGAGTAAAAGAAAATATTTGAAAAAAAGAAAACTACAAGACCGATTGTAAGAAAAATTTTTTTCATAATTCTGTTTTTTTAGTTTATAAATAAAAAAAGGCAGACCTTTAAATCTGCCTTATAAATATTAATTTTTGATTGCAGCTTGTGCAGCAGCTAATCTTGCAATAGGAACTCTAAAAGGAGAACAGCTTACATAAGTTAAGCCGATTTTGTGACAAAATTCAACAGAATTTGGTTCTCCACCGTGTTCGCCGCATATACCCAACTTAATTTCAGGACGGGTTTTTCGACCTCTTTCGCAGGCAATTTTCATTAATTCGCCTACAGTATCCTGGTCAATTTGTTGGAACGGGTCAACGGGTAATATCTTTTTATTCAGATAATCACCCATAAATCCGCTAACATCATCTCTTGAGAACCCGAAAGTCATTTGAGTTAAATCGTTTGTTCCGAATGAGAAGAACTGAGCGTATTTGGCTATTTTATCAGCAGCAAGTGCAGCTCTTGGTATTTCTATCATTGTACCAATCATGTGAGGAATTTCTTTCATTCCGTATTTTGCACAAACTTCAGGATATACTTTATTGAAAATTTCATACTGATGTTCTAACTCAGTTTCTACACAAGTAACAGGAATCATAATTTCGGGAAAAACATTTTTGCCTTCTTTTAATAATTCTGCTGTAGCTTCAAAAATAGCACGGATTTGCATTTCAGTAATTTCAGGATAAGTTATCCCCAAACGAACACCGCGGTGTCCCATCATTGGATTAACTTCGTGAAGTTTATCAGCTCTTTCGTGGAATTGTTCCATTGTAATATTAAGAGCTTTTGCGAGTTTTTCACGTTCATCTTGTCTTTCAGGCACGAATTCATGCAAAGGCGGGTCAAGTGTACGGAATGTTACAGGAAATCCGTCCATAGCAGCTAACGTAGCTTTTACATCTTTTTTAACATAAGGGAATAATTCATCTAATGCAGCACGTCTTTCTGCTTCGGTAGTAGAAATAATCATTTTACGAAGCCTGAATAAAGGTTCTTCGCTTCCTTTTCCGTAAAACATGTGTTCTGTACGGAACAAACCAATACCTTCTGCACCGAATGAGCGAGCTTTTGTAGCATCTTCGGGAGTATCAGCATTTGTTCTTACTTTCAAACGTCTATATTTATCAACAATTTTCATAAATTTTATGAAATTTTCATTTTCAGTGGCGTTAATTGTGTCAAGCTGACCTTGGTAAACTTTACCTTTTGTTCCGTTTAAAGAAATTAAATCACCTTCTTTAAGTGAAAGAGAACCAAAATTAACAGTACGAGTGGACATATCAATTTTAATATCGGCAGCACCAACAATGCAACATTTACCCCAACCTCTTGCAACAAGAGCAGCGTGAGAAGTCATACCGCCACGGGCAGTTAAAACAGCCTGTGCAGCTCTCATACCTTCGATATCTTCGGGATTTGTTTCTTCTCTTACTAAAATCACTTTTATTTTAGGGTCTTTTTTAACAGCTTCAACAGCATCATTTGCAGTAAGTACAATTTTTCCGAAGGCACCACCGGGTCCGGCAGGTAAGCCTTTACATAAAACAGTAGCTTTTGCTTCAGCTTTTGGGTCTAAAAGAGGAAATAAAAGTTCTTCAAGTTGTGCGGGTTGAACTCTTAAAACGGCAGTTTTTTCATCAATTAGACCTTGTTCAAGCATATCCAAAGCCATTTTAACAGCAGCAGTACCGTTTCTTTTACCTACACGGCATTGTAACATGTATAGTTTTTGTTCCTGAATTGTAAATTCAATGTCAAGCATATCATGGTAATGATGTTCCAGTTTTTTCTGGATTGTATCTAGTTGTGCATATACTTCGGGCATTGCAGTTTCGAGTGAATGTAAATGTTTGTTGTGGTCAGTTTTACCAACTTCATTAATTGGGTTTGGTGTACGAATACCTGCAACAACATCTTCGCCTTGTGCATTAACAAGCCATTCACCATAGAAATAGTTATCACCGGTTGCAGGATTACGGGTAAAGGCAACGCCGGTTGCAGATGAATCACCCATATTTCCGAATACCATTGATTGAACGTTTACAGCAGTTCCCCAGTTATCAGGAATTCCTTCAATTCTTCTGTAAGCAATAGCACGTTTTCCCATCCAACTTTGGAAAACAGCACCAATAGCTCCCCATAATTGTTCCATTGCATCTTCGGGAAAGGGTTTACCTAAAACTTCTTTTACTTTGTTTTTGTATATAACGATAAGTTCTTTTAAATCATCGGTAGTAAGTTCTGTATCAAATTTATAACCTTTTTCGTGTTTCATTTTTTCCATTTCGTGTTCAAGTTGAACTCTGACACCTTTACCTTCTGCTGGTTCAATACCGGCAGCTTTTTCCATAACAACATCAGAGTACATTTGTATAAGACGGCGTTGGCTGTCATAAACAAAACGAGGATTTCCCGTTTTTTTAATTAAACCTTCACGTGTTACATCATTTAAACCAACGTTTAAAACTGTTTCCATCATGCCGGGCATAGAAGCTCTTGCACCTGAACGAACAGACACTAAAAGAGGATTATCTTTATCTCCGAAAATCATACCCATTTCGGCTTCGGTTTTTTTCAATGCTTCCAGAACCTGAGCTTCAAGTTCTTTTGGATAATTACGATTATTGTCGTAATAGGCTGTACAAACTTCGGTAGTTAATGTAAAACCGGTAGGAACAGGTAATCCGATATTTGCCATTTCAGCAAGATTAGCACCTTTTCCGCCAAGTTCATTTTTCATTTTGGCATCGCCCTCTGCTTTTCCGTTTCCAAAGAAGTAAACGTACTTTTTAGTTTCCATAATATATTTTTTTTTGTTAATTAGATTAAATTTTTCAAAAAATTGCAACGTCAAAGATAGTTTTTTTTTTATTAGAATAAATTTTTTTTCGTAAAAATATACAGAAAATGGTTGCATTTGAGAATTGTTTTTATTTTAGTCAGAATAAAAGGCTTACAATTTTTTTTATTATAGGAAAATCAACAATTATCAAGGTAATTAAAATTAAATATGCAATAATTCCGGGATATTTTTCTTTTTGATTAAATCCTAAATCCAATGCAGTTCCAAAAGATTTTTTTAATCCGAAATGTCGGCTGATAATCTCTTTAAAACTACGTTTTTTTGAAGCGGGTGTTGGATTTAAAAGTTTCACGGAATATATTTCATCAAGCAATAAATGACTGAAATAACCCATACTTACGGCAACTGCAATGCTGAATTTTTCGAGTACCGGTAAATTTATACTCCAAGCAACTAATAAAGTCAGAAAAAACACAACAAGTAAAGCAGGAACAGAATGGAAAATACCTCTGTGTGTTGTATATTTATTAAAAATATTACACAAAATTATTCTTACAAAAAAGAATGAAGCAAGAGGCATAAAAATCCGCCAGTACAGACTTAAACCATTATCGTGCAGATAATAGATAGTCAAAGCAGCAGAAATGTATGCATAAAACTCAAAAATAATCTGCACTGGATGACCTGAATCGCTGTCCATATCCGGTAGAAAAGAACCGAAAACAGTTGCAAAATACAATAAAACCGCCATATACATTGTTTGTACCCAGTCAGACAAATATGCAGTTATAGCAACGGCAAAACCTGTTAGTGAACCAAAAGTCAAATGGGTTTTAAAATCAGCCATAAATGTGTGTAGTTTTGATTTGTGTTCCGCTAAATTAAAAAAAATATATTGAAAATATTACGATATAATTTAATTTTGCTGAAATTTTCGACAAATATATAATAATGTTAAATAAAAATACATATATTTTTGTTTTTATTTTGGCTTTGTTCTTTATAATTATAAGCCCACATTGGTTATCAGAAGGAATGTTTCTTGATGGATTGATTTATGCATCTATTTCAAGAAATTTTTCGCTATCTGAAAACGGAATGTGGGATTTTTCATACACTTTATTTGCGGACAAAGATTTCACGAGCCAACCACCATTGGTTTTCTGGATTTTAGGTTTTCTTTATTGTGTTTTTGGAGACAGTATTTATGTCGAAAAAGTTTTTTCTGTACTAACTTATTTAATTTCAGGATATTCAATAGTAATTTTATGGAATCTGGCTACTGATAAGCAACACAAAGAATTTTCGTGGATTCCGTTATTATTTTATTTAAGTTTTCCGGTTGTATCTTGGGCGTCTGTTAACAATCTATTAGAAAACTTAATGACATCTTTTTTACTTTTATCTCTGGTTTTTATTGTTAAAAGCATAGAAAAAAAGAAAATTTTGCACATCTCAATCGCATCATTTTCCTTATTTTTAGCTGTTTTATGCAAAGGTATTCCGGCTTTGTTTATTTCTACATCATTTTTTTGGATTTGGGTTTTATCTGGAAAAATAAAATTCAAAACAATGGTCTTTAGTTCTTCTTTACTTTTATTTTTTCTGATTTGTTTTTCACTTTTAATGATTTTCAGTAATGATGAAGCCTTAAGTTATTTTTCATCTTACTTTGAAAAACAATTTAAAGTAAGCATAAATCAAACTTATTACGAAACAAACAGGTGGTACATATTAATTAAATTTTTCGAGCAAATTATGATAGCTTTATCATCCATTGTAATTTTATTAGTAATATTCAGAAAAAAAGTCAACAATTTGTTTAAAAATGAAGTTTTCAGAGAATCAGTTGTTTATTTTTTGATAGGTTTATCAGGTATTTTGCCTTATTTACTCATTTACAAACAAAGAACTTTTTATTTAACACCTTCTATGCCTTTTATAGCTTTAAGTTTCGGGTTATTTTCATTAAATATTATAAAAAAAATTGAATTAATCTATTTAAAAAAGAAGCTTCATAAAGTATTAAAATATATATCAGTTTTATTTTTAATGTCAGCTGTTATTCTTAACATTCATTTTTCACAAAAAATCGGAAGAGATAAAGAAATTATCGAAGATGTAAACAAAATAGCATCAATTATCGGCGAAAAGTCATCTTTAACCATTGACAAAAAAATATTTACAAGTTGGTCTTTACACGCATATTTTATGAGATTGCACAGAATAAGCATTTCTGACCAAAAAGAATTTGATTACCTTATTACATATAAACAAGATACGTGTAAAAATGAAAAATACCAAAAGTTAGATGTTAATCTGAATAACTTTTTTATATACAAAAAAACATCTCTGTAACCTTAAATTTTTGATAATTTATTTTTTGAAATTGCTTGGCTTATACAGGAATTGTGTCCGTTGCTTTTTACAACGATGTTTAAAGAGTAACTCAACGGGTTATAAAGTTTGGGTATATGTCAATTTTAAAAATTATTCAGCCGTTCAGTAACATTTTTTCTAAACAAAACGGATATTGGTTTAAACGGAACTTACTTTTAAAAAGCGTGGATTTACAGGGCTTTGCTGCTGATT
>DYKL01000194.1 GCA_020722645.1 Acetofilamentum sp.
CTTGGTAATGTAGTCAATAAGGCAGTTATTCAAACCTTAGTAGAAGATTTAGGTTAGAGATATGGCTTACAATCCAAACACAGGTTATTTTTATGGTGCTGCTGCATCTACTTCATTATTCGAGATGGACCTTGCCAACAAAACTCTTGTTAGCACAATTACTGCAGCAACAGCTTGCCGTGCAATTGCTTATGATGATGATGATAATACATTTTGGGGAAATAATTGGGATTCTCCATTAACTGAATTTAATCCTGATGGAAGTGCTACAGGCAGAACAATGACTGTAACCAGCATATATGGTGCTGCTTATGACTATTGGTCAAATCCCGGCACTCCAACAATGTGGGCTTTTACAAGTGATGGTGGAACACCTGTAAACACACTTGTTGAGTATAATATGGATGGATCTTTAACAGGCAGAACTATTGATATCACTACTGTTCCCGGATACGATGCAGGTATTGGATGCGGTTTAGCTTCTTATGAAGATGGAAACGGCGCATATTTATTAGCTAATATTCAACAAGACCCGAATTTAATAGTTAAATTCTACTTAGCTTCTACTGTTGAGACTTATACTGTAACTTTCACAGTTGACGATGGAACTAACCCAATCGAAGGTGCTACTGTTAATGTAGATGGTGATGAAATGACAACTAATGCTTCAGGAGTTGCTGTTTATATGCTTGCTGACGGTAATTATAATTATACTGTTAATTTTGGTTACTGCGATACTTATTCTGGAACATTTACAGTTGCAGGTGGAGCAGTTAGTGTAGATGTCTCTATGACTTGTCCTCAAACTTATTCTGTTACTGTTACTGTAACTGATGGAACAGATCCAATTATAGGTGCAAATGTTGTTGTTACTTCTCTTAGCGTAAGCGAATATACTAATATTAACGGTATTGCTACATTTGAAGCTCCTGTTGGAACAGGATATCAATTAGATATAACTGCTGCTGGTTATGAAACTTATTCGACTACATTTGATATTGTTGACGCTGATGTTAACATTAATGTTGTTATGGATTTAATGACATACTCTGTTACATTCAATGTTGATATGAGCCAACCTATTACTAATGGCGAATTTGTTGTAGGTACAGATATTGTTTATGTTACTGGTTCATTTGCCGCTTGGGCTACTCCAGGTGATGCTGGTTCATTAGAACTTACTGATGCTGACGTTAATCAAATTTACTCAGTTACAACTACATTAGATAACGGTAGCTACGAATACAAATACTTCAAAAATGCAGGCTGGGGCGGCGGCGAATGGCCAGGTGATCCAAACAGAACATTTGACGTTGTTGATGCTGATGTTGTTTTAGATGATGTTTGGGGACCGAATGCAATTAACGAACTTAATGCTAATGTTACTGTTTCTCCGAACCCAACAAGCGGTATGATTAAAATTTCTGCTGACCAAAACTTCTCAGTTGAAGTTCTTGATATGACAGGAAGAATAATCAAATCAGTTAATATGAACAACAATGTTGCAAATATTGACTTATCAAGCGAACAAAGCGGAATGTACATTATTCGTTTAACTAACGAACAAGGTACTGCTACAACAAAAATTATTAAAAACTAATTTTTAATAAAAATTTTTATAAAAAAGCTTGCTCAAAAGGGCAAGCTTTTTTTTATTCTAAATTATTCTTAATTGAGCTTCCTTTGGTCAATTCATAAAAACATATATGTATGTGGGTTTATAATTTCCCGCAAGAAGAGGAAGGATTTCGGGTGAAAAAACACCTGATAAAAGCAGAAAAATTATATATTTCCGTTTAATAGGCACAAGCAGATGCAGTTATCGAGTTTGTCGAGTTAACCTGAATTATTCATATAATTCAGGAGTTATAAAGTTAAAAGTTTAAAGTTCATAAAGTTACAGGATTTTGTGGTTTTTAATTTAGCCCAAATTTGGGCTAATAAATATTAGAAAAAAATCGACATAACCTTTTGACTTTCAACTTTATAAACTTTCAACTCCACATTATTTATGAATAATGTGGGTTAATGAGTTATCAAGTTATCAATAAAACAATGAAACAATGAATTAATGAAGCAATGAAACAATGCACTATTAACTATGCACTTTCAACTTTATAAACAGACACTAAATAATTTTCATTTTTCTCATCAAAAAACTTGCATTCAGGTTCCGGCTTATTCCGGTTCTGATTTTGTAATCAAATTTTAGTTCATCATTAATTATTTCGGCTTCGAAACAATAATTTTTTATAACATCAGGGAATTCCTCTTCGAGTTTACCAAGTGCAACGTCGTGTGTGGCAAGAAAAGTTATTACGTTGAAATTTACGATTTTTTTCAGTAATCCGACAGAACCATTATGTTTATCTTCAGAATTTGTTCCGCGAAGCATTTCGTCAATTATAACAAGTGCGTTCTGACCTTTTTCAATCTGCTCGATTATGTATTTAAGGCGTTTTAATTCAGCGTAAAAATACGACTCATTTGAAGACAAAGAATCTGATATCCTGATACTTGTCATAATTTTAATCGGGCTAACTATCATTTTTTTGGCGCAGACAACGCTACCTAATTGTGCAAGTATGAAATTTATTCCGATTGTTCTCAAAAACGTACTTTTACCTGCCATATTCGCACCGGTGATTATAAAACTCTTTGTTTTTTCGGATATTTGAAAGTCGTTTGTTACCCTTACATGTTTAGGGATGATAGGATGCCCCATTTCCTGAGATGAAAAAGCAAATTCATCAGAAATATCAGGAAATACGAATTCAGGATTGTTGTATGCAAAATTTGCCAATGAATTCAAAAACTCAAATTCTGCAATCACATCAAACCAAGATTCAATGCCTACAGAATATTTATCCTGCCACAGCTCAATTCGTCTGACAACCTGAATATCCCACAATAAAAATCCATTTGACAAAAATGCAAAAAACACATTTAGTCGGTTGTCTAATGCATTAAGCAAAGCCGAAAAATCCTTTAAAACTTTTGATGCTTTTGTTTGTTTAATTAAAAGTTTAGCTTGTAAATTTTTTAATTCATCAGCTGAAAACTCTTGTTTTTCAATCATTTCAAGCAACTCTGAATATCGTTTAAAAACTTTTGACCGATTTGAGATTAAATTATGGAATTCATTTATATTTTTAATTTTAAATCCTGAAATCGTAAGTAAAATAATTATGTATATCGCAAGAATATTAAAAGCAATAAACCCCAAAGATGTAGCTAATATTAACAAAATTGATATAATCGGTATTATTACCAAAAAATATTTCCAGAAAGCTGAAATAAACTGTTTCTCATCTGATTTTAATTTTACAAAATCTTGAATATCAGAGAATTTATTAGTGTTTTTTGAAGAAAAAGATAAAAAAGCATAAGAAGAATTTTTAGACTCTAAACTTGTTTTTTTTGCTTTTGCATTAAATTGTTGTCGCCAGTTTATCTGTTTTTTAAGCTCTTCAATTGCTTTTTGTCGTTTTTGAATTTTTTTTGTATCGGCTTTCGGATTATTAAAATATTCATTTGTCCGGTTTTTTCCAATTTCAGTTGAGCTTCTATTAATCATCTGATAAACAGAACCTTTACCGTAAACATCTAAATCGAAAGTATAATCATGATTTGTATCAATAAATTCTTCGCCCGTTTCAAAAACCGAAAAGTCGTAATCTAATGCTTTTATTTCATTTTCGTTGATTTCCTGAATTATTTTATAATGTTCAATTTCGTTATATAAATTATGATATTTTTTAACAAAATAAAAAAGTAAACTTAAAAATAGAACTATCGTAATACTTCCTGCAAAACCTGATATTTTGAAAGAAAAAAATGAGACAAAAGCACCGATTAAAAAAGTTACTCCCCTCAAAACACTGTAAAATAATAGTTTTTTCTTCAATGAATTTAGTTTCTGAATCGTTTCAATTAGCTGTTGTTTATAAAAATCTATTGGATTTTGCATTTTTAGATTATTTTTGCAAAGATACTATTAAAGTTCGTAAAGTCCGAAAAGTTTGTAAAGTTAAAGGTGAGGACTTCTTTAACGACGACAAAAAATTAAATGTTTATAAAGTTATAATGTAGAAGGAATGGAATATAATGAATTAAAAGCACTTTTAGAAGAGAGCTATCAAAAATATAATACACTTGAATTTATAGAAACCGATCCTATTCAAGTACCTCACAGTTTTTCGAAAAAGGAAAATATTGAGATTTCGGCATTTCTTTCTGCAACAATAGCTTGGGGAAACAGAAAAATGATTATTAAAAATGCAAAAAAAATGATGCAGATTCTTGATAATAATCCCTTTGACTTCATCATAAATGCACAAAAAAAAGATTTTGACACTATTGAACCATTTGTTCACAGAACTTTTCAGAATGTAGATTTTGTTTTTTTTCTGAAATCATTGCAAAATATTTACAAAAACAAAGGCGGACTTGAAAAAGTATTTTATGAAGGATACAAAAAAAACAAGTCAGTAAAAGATGCAATTGCAAATTTCCGTGAAGTTTTCTTTGCAATCCCCCACCCTCATCGCACACAGAAACACGTTGCAGATGTCGAACGAAACTCCGCTGCAAAACGCATAAATTTATTCTTAATGTGGCTAGTCAGAAAAGATAATGTCAGAGTTCATTTTGGTTTGTGGAATAAAATAAATTCTGCCGATTTAATGTTACCGCTTGATGTTCACACTGCAAAAATGTCTAGGGCTCTGAATTTGCTCACTCGTACTCAAAACGATTGGCGGGCAGTAGAAGAGCTTACAAACAATCTTAAAAAATTCGACCCAATTGACCCAACCAAATATGATTTTGCAATTTTCGGGCTGGATTTGGATTTAAAAAAATAAATATTTGCGAGACGTTGCATGCAACGTCTGTACAATTTGTATAGAATAAATAACAAATAACTGATAATCAACAATTTACATAAAGTCAAAAAAATTAAAAGCCTCATAATCAATGACTTAACTTTATAATTACTCAGCTCCTTTCAGGGCGAACTTTATAGACTAAACTCAATATATATTTACAAAAATTACAAAAAATTTATTAAGTTTGACAAAAAATTTTAAAATTATAGTTATGAAAAAAATCAGCTTGTTTTTCTTAGTTATTTTGGTTTATACCTTTGCTTTTGGACAAGGTAAAACCGACAAATTAATTTTTAAACTGTACGAGCCTGGATTTTACCAAAATGTTATTTTAAAAGACGTTAATGCGGTAGAAGAGGCTCATAAACCTTCTAATATCAAGTCTTATCCCGTAATGGATATGACAGATATGGATTTACCCAACAAAGTCAGCCTTTATAAATCTGTTTGGCATAATCCTGTTATTTCGCAAGGCAATGCCGGTAGCTGCTGGTGTTACTCAACCGTTTCATTTTTTGAAACAGAAATTTATCGTCAACATAACTTAAAAGTAAAATTATCTGAAACATACATTATTTACTGGGAATATGTTGAAAAAGCAATGGAATTTGTCAGAACACGCGGAGAGTCTCTTTTTAGTCAAGGTTCAGAAGCCGATGCTAATACAAGAATTTGCAAAGAATACGGTTTAATGCCTTATTCAGTTTACAGTGGGTTGATTGACGGAAGGAAATACCCTTCTCACGAAAAAATGTTCGATGAAATGAACAGCTTTCTGATTTCTGTCAAAGAAAACAATATGTGGAACGAAGCGTTGGTTGAACAAACCATCAAAAATATTATGAACAAATACATCGGTGAGCCACCTGCAAATTTCAATGTTGACGGAAAAGATTACACTCCTATGACTTATATGAATGACTATTTAAAATTTAATCCTGATGATTATGTCAGTATTCTTTCAATAAAAGAAAAGGCTTACTGGCAACAGGCAGAATATCCGGTACCTGACAACTGGAAACACACATCAGATTACTACAATGTACCTTTAGATGTTTTTATGGACGTTTTTGATGAAGCCATCAGAAAAGGTTATACAGTGGCAATAGGCGGTGATGTAAGCGAACCAGGTTTTAGCCGAAACACACAATGTGCTATTGTTCCTTCTTTTGATATTCCGGCTGAATTCATAAACGAAGACTCACGTCAAATGAGATTTTCAAACGGTTCAACAACTGATGACCACGGTATGCACGTTGTTGGTTATGTTGATTACAAAGGTCAAAAATGGTATCTCGTAAAGGATTCAAGCTCAGGTTCAAGAAACAATGACCCTAATGCACCGGAATTCGGCTATTATTTTTTCAGTTATGACTTTATTAAACTGAAAATGATTGACTATATGATTCACAAAGATGCAGTTGCAGATATTCTCAAAAAATTCTCAACAATAATTCGTTAATTTTTCAATTAGCATCATCCTGAGTGATAATGAAGGAAGCAAATTATTGATTTTCAATCAATTACTAATTTGTTACACGTACAAAATCAATTTGCTGAATATTAACGAATTACTTCAAAATATGCCGAACTATTGCTCAAAATAAAAGTTTATAATTTAAAAAAAGCACTAAATAACAAAATTTTATTTGTCTTTTAGTGCTTTTTTACATAAATTTAGCAAAAAACATATCAATCGTTTTTAAAAAATTCAAATTCGACTCTTCTGTTTTTTGCTCTTCCTTCCGGCGTTTCATTTGTTGCGATAGGCTCTGAATAAGATTTACCAATAATTTCAAGAGATTCTTTTTTTACATCGGAACTTACTTACAAGTTTGTAGGGTTTACGGGCGATTGCTTAGAAAAAAGG
>DYKL01000195.1 GCA_020722645.1 Acetofilamentum sp.
TCTCACCTGGCTGAATTTCAGATATATAAGTATAGACTTACGGATTTAAGGAATAATTTATTTTTATACAATAATTATTGTTCTTAAAACGAACAAAATTATATAAAATAAAAATGACCGCCTAATTTTTTTCTTATTCTTTTTTGAATGTCGCTATCAAACAATTTTTTTATATTTTTGAAAAAAAAATTATGAACTCAAATATTCAAGAAAAAGTCGCCGAAATATTTACAGAGTACTTAAAAAAAAACAATTTTAGAAGAACTCCGGAAAGATATAAGATATTAGAAGAAATATATCACTTCGAAGGTCACTTTACAGTTGAAGAATTGTTTATTCTGATAAATCAAAAAAATTATATGATAAGCAGGGCAACTCTTTACAACACAATTGATTTGCTGGATAAATGCAATTTGGTTAAAAAACATCAGTTTAGGGACAAAACATCATTATATGAAAAAGCTTATTTAAGCACAAATCACGATCATTTGATTTGTGAAAAATGCGGAAAAATATTTGAGTTTTGTGACCCAAGGTTATACGAAATTATTAATGATATAGCCTCTCAGAATAATTTTAAAGTGAAATCACACGAATTATATATCAAAGGTTTGTGTCATAAATGCAAAAAAAAATAAAATTTAATTAAAATACTCAAAAAATGAAATTAAAAGATAAAATATTTACTAAAAAATTGTATATTTTTTTAACATTTGTTCTGTTCGCTGCAATTATTTGGTTTTTAAATTCACTGAATCGTGAGTATATTACAGAAATTAATTTACCGGTAATATACGAGAATTTACCTCCCCATAAAGCAAATATAACTGAACTACCAGAAGCTTTAATTATTTCAGTTAAAGCAAATGGTTTTGATATTCTGAAATATGAGCTTAAAAAGAGTTTTTCACCAACCAAACTTGATATGAATTCAGTAAAATATCACCGTTTAAAAGCTTATGACACAAGCAGATATTATATTTTAACTAAAGAATTTTTTGAACAAATAAAAAAAAATATTAGCATTAATATCGAAATCAAATTAATTAAACCTGATACAATATATTTTCATTTTACTACTTTTATGTCTAAAAAAGTACCTGTTTTTTTAAACGCTGATTTTTACCCGCAAAATCAGTTTGCAATCAAAAAAAATCCTTATATGACTCCAGATTCTGTCGTTGTCAGTGGACCCAAGGTTATCGTTGATACAATTACAAAAATTAAAACAGAATATTTTGAACTGAATTCATTAACAGAAAACACTTTATATAAAGCCAAATTAGAAGAAATAGATAAAGTAAAGATTGAACCTCAAATTATTGATGTTGATATTGAAATTGAAGAATATACTGAATTAAGATTTAAAATACCAGTTGAGACTGCAAACGTTCCTGATAGTATTTCAATCCATCTGTTTCCGAATACAATAACTGTTGTTTGCAAAGTTGGATACAGCAATTATAACAAAATTGAAGCCGCCGATTTCAGAGTAAAAGCAGATTATTATTCAATATTTGAAACTTCAGGAAAAAAATTGATGATTGAAATTGTTGATTATCCTCAAAATATTTACGGCTTTTCATTTTCACCTGAATTTGTAGAATATATTATCGAAAAAAAAGAATAATATGTTAAAAATTGGTTTAACCGGCGGAATTGGTTCAGGGAAAACGACTGTTGCAAAAATTTTTGAACTTTTTTACATACCTGTATATTACGCTGATTCTATTGCTAAAATAATTATTGAAAGTGATAAAGCCAAAAAAATAATAACATCAAAGTTCGGTAATGTATATGCTGATGGGAAGTTGGATAATAAAAAATTGGCGCAGATTGTTTTTTCAAATAAAGAGGCATTAAATAATTTAAACGAAATAGTTCATCCTTTGGTTTTAGAAGATTATGTAAATTGGTGTAAATCAATGAACAATGAAAAAATTACTTTAATCGAAGCAGCTATACTTTTCGAATCTGGATTTAATAAAAATGTTGATAAAATCATCACTGTTACGGCACCTTTAGAAATAAAAATAAGCAGAGTTTGTAAACGTGATAATGTAAATAAAGATAAAGTTGTTGAAAGAATAAAAAACCAGATTCCAGATGAGAAAAAAATTCAGAAATCTGATTTTGTAATTTATAATGATGATATTAAAGCGTTGATTCCCCAAGTTGAAAAAATATACAATGACTTAATCTTGGGGAATTTTTAAAGGTTTTAATAATGAACCGTTATTTTGTTGATTATTTAATCTAATTTTTCACGTAAAACATTTACTAAATCAACAAGTAAAGCTTTTTTTTCTTCTGAAACATTACCAATATTAATTTGCAATTTTTTTATATTAAGTTCAAGTTGCTGTTTGTCAAAATAATTCATGTATTCAATTACACTAAATGCTTCAATTGCAGTTTCAAAATCGCTATTTATAAAAATATCAATAAAATTTTCAAAATAAGAATCAAAATTCAATGTAGTTTGCCAGCATAATGAAATAAGTTCCGTTTTAATGCTTTTATAGTCGATATTGTTTATAAATTTCAACAATAATTCAGCATTATCCTGATTTTTTAAATCAACCAAAAAGCTAAAAATAAGTTTTCCTAGCTCTTTTTCTTTGTAGGCTTTATAAACATTTATTAAATCAGCTAAAATTTCTACGCTTCCTTCTTCTCTTAAAACAATCAATAAATCCCTTATTGCTTGAATATCATAAGAATAAAGAACATTTCGCCAGTTTTCGATTTTTTGATTTTTATTTATTTTTTCCATGTTATTACAAAATTTAATATGTTTTTTAACATAAAAATTTTTTTTAAAATTTGAATGTTTTTATAAAATTACTAACTTTGCAAAAATAAAATTTTTTTCTGTTTCTAATAAATTTAGTCTTTTGAATTAATCATTATTTCGTCTGTTTTGTAAACAAATCAATCTAATTCTCAATAGATGCTAAGAAAAACTACTTTTAGGCAAATAATTGTATTTTTATTTGTCATTTTTTTCGGTTTCCTTTTTATTACAGGCTCATGCAAGAAAGACGAACTTTACTCTTTCAACCGCCCACAGTTTGCTACTTCTTTAATGACCCAATCAATGTACGAACTTAGAACATCAGCATTGAAAGATACTTTGTATATTAACAACGGCGAAGGTGTTCTTAGTGCATATTTTGCTATTATTCAAGGTGAATTTGACCATGTGCTTGACACAATCAAACAATATGGTCATGTATGGTCAACGACTAAACAATTCCCCAAAATTAATCCACGTGATACATCTACTTTCAGCCGTTATTACAACTGGACTTTTGACAGTTCCGGTACATTTACTTCTAATATTTCTCTTTACCCCGAAACAAAATTCTGGGTACGTTCTTATGTTATTACATCAAAAGGCGATACCGGATATAATCAACAGGTTTTTTCAACAACTTCACTTCCTCCAATCAATGAATGGTTTTTTCAAAGTACCGTTCCAGCTATTAATGGTAATGTAAGAACCGGTGCTGTTGCTTTTACTTTTGTTGAGCCTGAAAAAAATTACACTGTGGGTATTGTTGGAACTGGAAATAATGCGTCCCAAGTGCTTAATGATTTTTGGATTTTTGACCCTGAAACTGGCTCTTGGGAAGGTTTGCCTGGTGTTTTACCTCAAGCAAGAACTGATGCTGTTGGCTTCGTTATTGTAACACTTGATGAATTTAACAGAAAAGTTACTAATCTTTATGTCGGTGGCGGTAGGGATATGTCCGGTAATGTTTACAGTGATTTTTACAGATATTCTTATATTACAAATGACTGGCATAGAATATCTGATTTTCCCAGAGGTATTACAGGCGGAGTTGCTTTTACGTCAGGAGATAAAGCTTATGTTGGGCTTGGTTCTACTCAAAATTATGACAACGGAGGGTTTTATCAATACGACCCTTATAAAGAAGCTAACTTTGAATATCCGTGGACTCCTTGTCCTACTTTTGAAAACGACCCGGCAAAACACGCCAGACAAGGTTCTGTGTGCTTTACAATCGAAAATGTTTCCTATGTGGGAATGGGTATGCACATAAATGAAAGTGATGATACAATCTACTATAACGATTTGTGGATGTTTGTCCCAAACGAAATGTTTCTGAACGAATCATACTGGGTGCCAATGGAACCTTTTCCGGCTGGAGGCAGAGTCAACTGTACTGCTTTTGCGATGGATTATCAGGGATATGTAGGTTTAGGCTATGATGGTGATAAAATTTGTCAGGATTTATATCGTTTCGACCCTTTTGTTAATACATGGTATCAGATTGCTGATTACAAAACAGGTCCTGATTACACCGGTCAAGTTCAAAAAACTACAAGAGCTTTTGGTTTCGGAATTAAAAAAATAGGATATGTTGGCGGGGGATTCAATGGCGATGACCAAGATATCCCTTATTCAAACGAGTTCTGGAATTACAGACCTTGGTAGATGTGCCAATTTGATAATGTGTTAATTTAATAATTTACTAATTGGCAAATTATAAACTAAATGTAAATAATAAAAAAAAATGAAAAAAATAATATATTTTTTTATAGTATTTATCCCTACAATTTTAAACGCACAATGGGAATTTAATTATTTTGTGCTTAAAGCAGGCGCAAATCATCATTTGCTAAGTCCGCAGCCTGAACCCAACAACTCATTTTTTTTAAACACACTCGAAGGCGAACAAAGATTAATTCCTGATTCTGCTTTTATTCCCGACTATGTGCCAGGTTTTCAGGTTGGTTTTGATTTTCATTTTGACTTTCAGAATGATAAAGCAGGTATAGTTGTTGGCGCTCAGTACCTAAATCAAGGTATTTCTGCAAAATACACTTCACTTAACAACCAATATCATTTACTTCAGACTCACAGAATAAATTCTTTGAGCATTCCTGCTTTTGTTAAACTCGGCAGAGAAATTTTTGACCAGCAATTCTATATTTTTCTCGGTGCAAGATTTAATGTAAATTTTGGATTACAAACTGTCGAAAAAGTTGATTGGATTGCTCAAACAAAAAGTAATTACTCTACCGAAGATTTCTTTGTTTCAAATAATATTGGTTATCTGATTGGCATCAATTTTTTGGTTTTTAATTTTGAATTTAATTTTTACCCTCAAACTTTTCTTAATAAAGAATATACATACAATGTCGGCTCTTCTAATGATAAATTTATGGCTTGCCCGTATTCAACTCAGCCTGATAATCTGATGTTTCTGCAAACAAGCTTATATGTTCCTATTTCAAAATGGACAACATCTAAAAGTTATTTTATCAATAATATCGTTCGTCGGTTAAAATAGACTATTTTGATTTTTTATATTCATAAAATTTCTTATTTTTTCGGACAAATAGTTTTTTTTTCGTATATAATATGAGTCTGGTCAAAAAAGTATAAATATTTTAGCACAACAAATACAAATAGCTGATTATCAATAGTATAATAAATTTTTGAAATCAACTTAACTTTCTAATAATCAATACATTAACTTTATAGACCCTTACAGGGCAGGCTTTCAACTTTATGAACTTTACAAACTAAACTAATATATGTAAAAAAATAAATGTTTTAATTATGAAAAATCCCTTAACACTCGATATATATACAAAAAGAACAAAGGCTTACGAAGAAGATGTAAGAGGTTCTTTTTTCAGAGACCAGACTGCTATTATCCATTCAACTGCATTCAGACGAATGAAACACAAAACACAGGTTTTTTATGCCCCCAAAAATGACCATATCTGTACTCGTATCGAACACGTTATGCACGTTGCTACTATTGCAAAATCAATTTGTAAAGGATTAAATTACAACGGCTGGAATTTAGATGTTGAAATGTCTTTTGCCATAGGTCTGGGGCATGATCTCGGACACGCTCCGTTCGGTCACGATGGCGAAAGTATTTTAAATAAACTTGTGGGTGATGATTTTTCTTTCATCCACGAAATTCAAAGTTACAGAGTTGTCGAATATTTAGCTAATAACGGTAATGGTTTAAATCTAACATACGGAGTAAAAGACGGAATTATTACTCATAATGGTGAAAAATTTGAGCAAAAATTAAAACCTCAGTCAATTCCCAATGAACTTGATAAAATTGTTAACCGAAGAGTTATTCCTTCGTCTTATGAGGGTTGTATCGTTCGTTTTTCCGACAAAATTGCATACCTTGGTAGAGATATTGAAGACGCAATTATGGCTAAAGTAATTAAAGAGAGCCAAATACCCGATGATGTCAAAAATAAAATAGGAACTACTAACAGCAAAATTATCGATGCATTTGTTAATGACATAATAAATACCTCAAAAAATACTGATTTTATTAGCTTTTCTGATGAAAAATATGATTTAATCTTGCAAATAAGAGACTTTAATTATAAATACATTTATCTGAATGATAAAGAAAAAATATTCCCGAATGCTCAGAAAATGTTATCTCAGATATTTATCTTTCTGGGTGAAATATATGAAAAATTTAAAAATGATTTTGAGAAATATTCTAATTCTAATTTATCAATTATAAGACATTTCGGAAGTTATTTAGAGTCAATGTATCATTTTTATGGCGATAATACAGACACAAGACTTATACTTGCAGATTACATTTCAGGAATGACGGATTATTATGCCATAAAAGCAATTAAACAAATCACTATTCCAAAATCTATAATATAAATTTTTTAGGCTCTTTTATGAAAAATTGTTGGTAAAATTTGACATTTTTGGCATAAAG
>DYKL01000196.1 GCA_020722645.1 Acetofilamentum sp.
TTGATTGAAAATCAATAATTTGCTTCCTTCGTTATCACTCAGGATGACGCTAATTTAAAAATTAACGAATTATTGAATGTAATATTTACATACAACTTTCAGTTCAAGCTAGATATTTCCAATATGACTGTTTGAGTGTAAAAGCCACATACAATTTGCCACATTAGACAATTTGTCCTTGTAATCTATTCCTTAAAAAGATTTGTTACAATAACTAACTCTGTTTCGGACATTAGTAATTTGTAATTCGAAAATAACATTAAATCAAATAGTTAAATACATTCGGATTACAAATCCGAATGAGCTATATTGATAAACATGATAGCAGTTTGGTATTAGTGCAAAACGCCAATGTTTATACCTTTGTCTCCTGCTTTTATGCATGGAGATGATGAACGTAATTTAAAATCACTTTCTAATTCAGGGTTTTCTCCGTATATGTTTTTCCCTTTGTCGTACAAACCTTCTGCTTGAAAATCATCTTGAATAAGTGAATATGAAATTTTAATTGAGGCTCCGGGGTTAATGTAAAAACTTTCGCCGTTATTCCATATAATTGTGTTTACAACATTAGGTTTAGAATTTGAATTTGCTTCAATTCCGTATTCATTGTTTACGATTGTACAATTTATAATTTCAGGCATTGAGCCTTGTTTACAATTTATGCCGGTCCAGCCTCTTGTAATTATACAGTTTTTAACAGTACCGCTTGAATTTATAAATGAGATACAACCTGTTGCGTTATCATCAGTTGTTACTAATCTCATGAAATGACCTGCTTCAATATGGCAATATTCAAAAATATTATCTTTTGAATTTATCATAAAAACATTACCCCAGTTTCCGTATTTATCAGTACCTTTGAATGTGATGAACTTATTTTTTTTGCCTTTTGCAATAATAGTTCCTTCTACTCTTATACAACCAACATTAAAATTTGGGTTTAAGTCTCCTTCTTCGTATCTGTAATCAAAATCATCTCCGGTTTTAAATTGAATTTCTGTCCCGGGTTTAATTGTAAGAGTTTCCCCATCAGGTACAATTGCTTCTCCTTCAATTATGTATGGAGATTTGGTTTTTGTCCATTTTCCTGATACTTCCTGACCATCGTGTATTACTGTTTGAGCTGTCAAACTTATACTTGCTAATATTAGTAGCAAAAAGAAAATTTTTGATTTCATATTTATAGTGTTTAAATTTTTGTAAATATAAAAAAAAAAAAAAAGAAATAATTTTATCTATTTTTGTCAAAATGTTTTATTTATCTGAATATCAGAAAACTATAAAAACCATAATTTGAGTCTGCTTTTAATTTTCCTGTAATTTCAAATTTATAAAAATCTGTTTTAGTAGGCGTAAAATATAATACCGCAATACCGTTTTCTCCTTCCTGTGATGCTACAGTAACTATCTCGTCATTTTCAACCATTGAAATAGCTATGCTTATGTTTTCATAATGCTCGTCAGCAAATAAAATTATTCCGTACTGAATTTCAGCAAACATTTCTTTGTATATTTCATTGTAATTTTGAAAAACGTCAAATTCTAAATGAACAATTTGTTGTTCGTATTTCTTTTCAATAAGCTCAATATAATCCAATGTTTGCGATATCATTGGTGATATTGAGACGTTTTGTGAGTATGTTGTCGTAATTGTGATTATTATGATAACTATTGTTGTAATTTTTTTCATTTTTTTTGTTTATTTCTTTTTATAATTTTTTTGAACTTCAATTAGTTTTTCAAAGACAATGTCAGAATGTTTAACAATTCCGTCTTTTTTCTTTTGCTCAACTTTAACATTTTGCCAATTGTAAACAATTATTCCGTCAGGGTTTATAATAAAAGTAGAACGAATAACACCTTCGTATTCCTTGCCGTAGTTTTTCTTTGTTCCCCAAGCACCGTATAGTTTAACAACTTTTTTTTCGGTATCACTCAGGAGTGGAATTCCAAGACTCAATTTTGAAATGAATTTTTGATGTGATGTTTCATCGTCAGGACTAATTCCGTAAATTATAGCATTTTTTTCTAAAAATAATTTTTTATTTTCTGTAAATTGAAGTGCCTCTTTTGTGCAACCCGAAGTGTTATCTTTGGGATAAAAATATAGAATAATCCATTTTCCTTTAAGTTTATTTAAACAAACAGGATTACCCTGTTCATCGGGTAAACAAAAATCAGGTGCTTTTTTTTCTTTTTCCATAACTATTTTTTATACAAACTAAAATAAAATTTTTTTATTTTGCAATTTATGAAATTGATTTATTTGTAAATTTAAAAGAATACTTATGAACAAAAATAATATTTCAGATGAAATAGACATTAAACAGTTGCTGTTAAAATTATATAAATTTGTTGTGAGATATAAATTTATTTTGATAATAACATTTATAATATCAATATTGGTTGGTATTTTTAAATATTCGAAAACAGATATTTATTACGAAGCTCAAATGCAAATCAGCAGCGGTTTGTTGTACGAAAAAGGGAAAGACCTTTATGAAGTAGATTTACAACCGATTATGTCAATTCTCAGCGCTTTGCAAAGTCAGGCAGAAAACCAAAATTTCGATTATGTTGAACATTATTTGAATATTGAAGATGCTTCTTTTATCAAAAAAATTGATGCAAGTGTTTACGTTGATAAAAATTTATCAAGAGTTGAACCAAAAAACATCGTAATTACTGTAGAAGTTCGGGATAAAGAAAAATTATTCGTTTTACAGCAAAAAATTTTGGAATATTGTAACAACAATGATTTTATTAAAAGTTCTTTTAAAAATCAGGTAAATTATTTTATCCGGTCAGAAAAATTACTTAACGAGAAAATATCAGCTTTTGGTACAATCGATTTTAAAAATGGAAATTCAGGTCAAATTTATTTTATGAATTTTAATGAGTTATCAAAAATGATTGATTTTGAAATAAACAGAATTAAAATCCAGGATTTTTATAATACCAATGAACCGGTTATTTTAGTTCAGGAATTTTCTGATTTTCCGAAAGAAATAAATAAAAAAACAGAAAAAGCCGCAATTTATTTTGTTTTAACATTAATTCTTGGTTTTTTTGTTGCATTATTTATCGAATTCGTTAAATTTTTTAAGAATGAATAAGAGTCTGATTCTAATTATTTTAGTACTCTTTGTTGGATGTAATACCAACAAAAATATACTTAATGTTCAAAATATCAATGATGTAAAAACATATAACCAAACCGGTTTTATTTATAATTTACCAAAAACCAAGATTTTTATTGTTGTAGAAGTCGAAAAAATTGTTCAAAGCAAAGGTCCTTATTCTGAATTTTCAGACAAGTATTTGGGTAGTTTAAAAAATTCAATAAAAGAAAACCGAACATATTACAATTTGTCAGATGTGCAGTTTATCTCTGCGCCAATCCCTGACTCAAGTCAAACATATTTTGTTTCAAATACAGTTGCCGGCTTACAATATGGTTTTAATCTCACAAAAGACGGTTTTCTTATTTCAGTTAATTTGCCTGAAATTGATTTTTTATACAAAGAGTATGAAATTTTCGGCAATAATAATGATGAAGCTGACAATGATAACATTACTTTTAATTTACTTACATCTGATAAAAATTACAGAGTTATTTACGATACTGTATATCGTGAAGAAGTTTATGACACAATAATAAAAAAAATACCGATTTTAAAGAAAAACATAATTTTAAAAACCCCCGAAGAACAAGCTAAAGAATTAGCCGAACAAATTCATATTTTAAGAGATGACAAAGCCGCATTGTTAGTAGGAGAAGGAGACAGTGATTACTTACCCGAAGGTGATGCCCTTCAGATTATGCTACAGGGAATTGATGCTCTCGAAAAAGAATATTTATCTATGTTTATAGGCAAAACTGACACTTTAAAATATACATATACATTTAGTTATGTCCCCGAAAAAAATGATTTCCAAAAAACAATTGTTCTATTCAAATTTTCTGCAAATAGCGGTGTTTTACCGGCAGATAATGTTTATGGTAATCCAGTAAATCTGGAAATTGAAGCTGATAATTTTACAAAAAACATTAAAGATTTTCAACAAAATCAGTTCTACACCGAAAAAGTACATAAAAAAAAATATAATTCCGGGCTTTTTTATCGTATTCCACAAAATGCAACTTTCAGAATTATATACAATTCTCATATTATTTCACAAAAAAATATTTTTGTTGCCCAGTTAGGAACAACTGCATATTTACCGGCAGAGATTTTTAATAATTCTGATTTAAGAATAGAATTTTATCCTGAACTTGGGTCTATAAAAAAAATATCAATAAAATAAATTTTAAAATCATTTATCAATACCAGTTATGCAAAAAGAAACAAAAGATTTTTTTCAAGGTTATAAAGGAGAAGCCCTTGAATCTCTAAAAAAATATAATGTACGTGTATGGGGACAGGCTGAATTTTCAACTACTCGCGGACAGTTTTTCGGGACAGTTTTGCCTCGTGCCGAAAATGAAGATGACCAACATATTGTATTGAAAATCAGCACAGGATATAACATCGGTATTGATATTAAAACTATTACCGGAGCAAAAGAAGTGGGTTACAAAAAAGCAAATTATAAAATCCCCGAAAAAGAATTTCCGACTAACGAAGGTTTACCCAGCGTAAAACTTATCGGAACTGGCGGAACTATTGCTTCTCGCTTAGACTACCGTACCGGTGCTGTTATTCCGGCTTTTTCTCCCGGCGAATTATACGGTGCTGTCCCTGAATTAGCAGATTATTGTAATTTGACAACCGAAAAAGTTTTTGCTGTTTTTAGCGAAAATATGGGACCTGCACAGTACATTCAACTTGCTAAAGCAATAGGTAAAGAAATCGAAAAAGGTATTGATGGTATTGTTATTGCACACGGAACCGACACTTTACATCATACAGCCTCGGCGCTGTCTTTTATGGTACAAAATTCACCTGTTCCTATTGTTTTAGTTGGGTCGCAACGTTCTTCTGACAGACCTTCTTCTGATGCCGCTTTAAATCTTATTCACGCCGTTCATACTGCCGGTCATTCTGACATTGCTGAAGTTATGGTTTGTATGTTTGGTCCGACTTCTGATGAATACGGCTTTTTGCACAGAGGAACAAGAGTCAGAAAAATGCACTCTTCTTATCGTTCTACTTTCCGTACTATTGGAGATACTCCTGTTGCTACTGTTACAAGAGATAAAATTACTCCAATCAAAAAAAATTACAATCACAGACGAAAAGACAGAAATGTAAATATTTATCCTGTTTTTAACGAAAAAGTAACTATGATTTATTATTACCCGCACATGAACCCTGAAATAATAGATACACTTGTTGATATGGGCTACAAAGGAATAATAATAGTCGGTACAGGTTTAGGACACGTTAACAGAGAGCTTTATCCCGCAATTGAAAGGGGAGTGGAAAAAGGTGCTATGTTTTTTATGACTTTGCAAACTATTTGGGGTTATGTTCACATGTACGTTTATGATACTGGTCGCGATTTATTGGCAAAAGGTGTTGTGCCTTTGGGAAATATGTTGCCTGAAGTTGCCTTTGTAAAACTTGGTTGGGCTTTAGGAATGTATGATGACCCCACAGAAGTTAAAAGACTTATGCTTAAACCCGTCAATGAAGAAATAACCGAGCGTGAGCCGTACAATGGTTATCTTGTTTATCAGGGTGGTGTACCGGAAGTTGAAAATTTTATTAAAAGATACAGAAAATAAGGTAATTAGCAAATTAGTCAATTAGTCAATTAGCAAATTAGCAAATTAGTCAATTAGCAAATTAGCAAATTATAGAATTAGCTAATTGACAAATTATCACATTGGCTAATTGACACATTATCACATTGGCTAATTGACAAATTACCACATTGGCTAATTGACACATTATCACACTGGCTAATTGACACATTATCACATTGGCTAATTGACACATTATCACATTGGCTAATTGACACATTATCACATTGGCTAATTGACAAATTACCACATTGGCTAATTGACACATTATCACACTGGCTAATTGACACATTATCACATTGGCTAATTGACACATTATCACATTGGCTAATTGACACATTATCACATTGGCTAATTGACAAATTATCACATTGGCTAATTGACACATTATCACACTGGCTAATTGACACATTATCACATTGGCTAATTGACACATTATCACACTGGCTAATTGACAAATTACCACATTGGCTAATTGACAAATTACCACATTGGCTAATTGACAAATTACCACATTGGCTAATTGACAAATTATCACATTGGCTAATTGACAAATTATCACATTGGCTAATTGACAAATTATCACATTGGCTAATTGACACATTATCACATTGGCTAATTGACAAATTACCACATTGGCTAATTGACAAATTACCACATTTGCTAATTGACAAATTACCACATTGGCTAATTGACAAAATACCCCCCGCCTTTTAGGAGGGGGTCAGGGGGTAATGACACTAACATAAGATATTATTTATATTTTCTATAAGCTCCTTTCTTTGTTATTCTAGGAAATTGCCTTCCGGGTCTTTGGCGTATAATCTTACTTAACCCAAATTATTCATAAAAAATTTGGAAAAATGGGTGTAATTATTTAATTTTGAAGCAATTAAAAGCAAAAAATAACAAAAAATTACACCCAAAAATGAGTAATAAAAATACAGTGTTTTTT
>DYKL01000669.1 GCA_020722645.1 Acetofilamentum sp.
TGAAAACACCTGACTGATGCAAACTGCATGTTGCAGGTGTTTTCACCTGCAACCAATTACGAAAAGACTTGCGGATTTAAGGTTATAAAATTTATTTCAACTCTGTTAAAAATTCTATTTTTTCGCAAAAAGAACTCATTGATAGTAATTCAAAATATTTATACAAAAAAAATATATTCAACTTTATTAAAAATTTTGCTTTTTTTTCAATCGAAATACACTCTTTATGATATTGATGATGCAGATTATTGCAGACATCCTCCCGAAACAATTCAGTATTTTATGAAAAAATGTCAGATAAGTACAGTTGGGAGTCATATTTTACTTGATTACACAAAAAAATTCAGTAAAAAAGTATTTCTTCTTACATCACCTGTCAATTTTCATAATTTTGTAAAAAACAAAAAAAAATAAGACTCTGACAATCGGTTGGGTGGGCTTTTTTTCGGCGCACAGACAAAGTCTATACAAATATTTTTTACCCGCTTTGAAATTGATTGATTTTGATATTAAACTCAAAATTATCGGGATTACTAAAAAAAAACATATTGATGAGTTGAATTTATATTTCAGTGGTTTTAAAAATATTGCATTGGATTTGACGCAAGAAATTAATTGGTTAGATGAATTTGAAATATATAAACATATAAGATATTTTGATGTTGGTATTTCAACTCTAATGGATAACGAACTTGACTTGGCAAAATCTGCATTCAAGCTCAAACAATATTTGTCATGCGGAGTGCCGGTTTTAGCAACTAGTAACGGCGAAAATAAATATTTTCTTAACAATGGCTATAATGGCTTTTTTTGTGATAGTCCATCAGAATTTTATAAAATGATTATATACCTCAATGATTTAGATGAATGATTTAGATGAAACCCCCATGAGAACCTTAAAGTTCTCACACCAAAAGCATGAAAATAATTATAAATCAACAACTTACAAAATTATTTACACATGAAAAGCATGAAAATAATTATAAATCAACAACTTACAAAATTATTTACACATGAAAATTATTTACACATGAAACCCCCATGAGAACCTTAAAGTTCTCACACCAATAG
>DYKL01000197.1:0-4596 GCA_020722645.1 Acetofilamentum sp.
GTTATTCATCATTCATTATTCATCATTCATCATTCATCATTCATTATTCATCATTCATCATTTATCATTCATCATTCATCATTTATCATTCATCATTCATTATTCGTTATTCATCATTCATCATTCATTTTTCATCATTCATTATTCGTTATTCATCATTCATTATTCGTTATTCGTTATTCATCATTCATTATTCGTTATTCATCAATCATCATTCATTATTCATCATTCATTATTCGTTATTCATCATTCATTATTCGTTATTCATCATTCATTATTCGTTATTCATCATTCATTATTCGTTATTCATCATTCATTATTCGTTATTCATCATTCATTATTCGTTATTCATCATTCATCATTCATTATTCGTTATTCATCATTCATCATTCATTATTCGTTATTCATCATTCATTATTCGTTATTCGTTATTCATCATTCATTATTCATCATTCATTATTCATCATTCATTATTCATCATTCATTATTCGTTATTCGTTATTCGTAATTTTTTATTTCTAAATTTATAAATTCTAATTATAATATACAATGAAATTAAAAGATTTACAGAGGCAAGCACTGAAAAAAACAAATCAGTATTTTCAATTTTAAATTTGAAAATACTTTCAGCAGCTTTCGACAGATTAATAGTACCAATTAACAATGTAATCAACAAAACAAAAGTCATAATTGCGTTGTTGAAATGGCTATTAATTCTTTTTTTCATAACAGCGGGGTTATTGACAATCATCATCATAAAAATTGCAACAAAAGGCAAAATAAAGCCATTAAATGCCTGAGCGACAATAATTGCCGGTACGGGTTTAATGTTTAACAGTCCAAATGTAAGACCGGTAAGCAAAACACCTCCTGTTAGCAATTGAAATCTTAGTGATTTTTGTTTCCACTTTTCAGGATTTTTTTTGCCGAAAACATTTTGTGCAGTTAAACCTGAGGCTAAAGGAGCTGTTATTGCAGATGTAAATCCGGCGGCAAATATGCCGATACCGAAAATATAAACAGCATAGTCGTTAATCAAAGAATTTAAGTATAAACCATCTTTCATCAGTTCAAAGTTAAATTCCAAATTATCAATAGACTCCTGCGACCAGCCTTCTGTTATAGAACTGCCAACAGCCATTATTGCCATAGATATTATACCACCAAGAATAATTGCAACGCTTAGCCCTATTCTTGCATCTCTGATTGATTGTGTTTTATCGACAATGCTACTGCCCAAAAACAAATCATAGGGAACAACCGTGGTTCCGATTATACCTAGAATCAGCATACCGGCTCCCGGAACATCAGGAATTGTAGGGATAAAGCTTCCTCTAAGCACCTCGCTTATATCCGGTTTTGAAGTTATTGCTGTTATCAAAAAAGCGATACCCATCAAATATACAAAACCGCCTAAAATCTGTGCAATTATCTTAACAGAACGCAGTCTGAAAGCAAGAAGTACAAAAATTCCGGTTGATACAAGAAAAATCCAGGTTGGTACATTTTTGAAAACAAATTTTAAACCTTCCACAGAGCCGATAATATTTCCGGTTTCATAAGCGGCACTACCTAAAATGATTGCAATTACAATCGAAGGTAACACAATAAACCTTGACGAACGATTTTCAAAATGCTTTGAAATAGCTTCCCCCAGACTCATCTCTGAATATATTGCAAGTCTGGCACTTGCTTCTTGCAAGAACAAACAGGCTATTATTGAAAAAAGCATTGTCCACATCAAATCATAATGGAAATAAACACCTGCTTTAGATGCAGTTGTAACAGTTCCCGGTCCTATAAAAGCAGCCGAAATAACCGACCAAAACAGTATATTCAATAATCTTTGTTTGATATGTCCTTTTTTAGCACTCAAAAATTATAATTTTCAAATATTGACAATTTATTTCTCATTTCAATGATTAAATCTTCACTATTAAACTCTTTACAACTTAAAATAATTTTTTCCAATTCTTCAAAAGGTCTGAAATCGTCAGTATAATCGCCGGTTAATATTTTTACGGGAGAATTTCTTCTTTTATAAAAAAATGCCCATTCTTTATATTTATCATCAAAATCGTATAATTTTTCTTCTTTCAGCTCCCACACAGGCATAACATTCAGTTCATATCCTTCGGGAAAGACTCCGGAAAATAATTCCAGATGGTTGATTCTTTGCAGACAATAAAAATCAACATAATATATTTCGCCTATTGTTACGGCGTTGTTGTAATCAAAATCTATATATACACTGCCGTTTTGTGCTTTAAACAACTGACCTTGTGTATAAAACAAACCGGCATATTTTGCTCCGTCCATATAAAAACCCAATCTCTGTCCTTTTCTTAATGTTCCATAAACAAAGATTTTTATTATTGGCAATTTTAACTTTGCATTACGATTTTTCATTTTTTCATTACAATTTTCTACATTATATCAAATTTCTTACCAAAAGCAAAAATAGAAAAATATTTCAAAACATTTACTATTATTGTAATTATTTTTAGAGTTTGTAAAGTTATAAAGTTATAAAGTAAATAGCTCATTATCAATTTTTTATAAAACCTTAAATCCGCAAGTCTTTTCGTAAGTGGTTGCAGGTGAAAACACCTGCAACATGCAGTTTGCACCAGTCAGGTGTTTTCACCTGACTGAATTTCAGATATATAAGTATAGACATACGGATTTAAGGTAAAACTTAAATAACTATGTTATTTCGTAACAGTTGCTTAGTTGAAAAAAATTGACAACTTGTAGGTGAGTTATAAAGTTAAAAGTTTAAAGTTCATAAAGCTTGTCCTGAAAGGATCTTTGCTATTTTTTTAATTTAGCCCAAATTTGAGCTAAAAACTTGTCCCGAAGGGATCTGAATTAAAATCAACTTAACCTTTTAACTTTCAACTTGTCCTCCTGAGCGGAGTCGAAGGAAACTTTCAAGTCCACTTTATTTATGAATAATGTGGGTTATTTGTCTATCAATAATTCGTTAATTTTTCAATTAGCGTCATCCTGAGTAATAACGAAGGAAGCAAATTATTGATTTTCAATCAATTACTAATTTGTTACACGTACAAAATCAATTTGCTGAATATTAACGAATTACTTCAAAATATACCGAACTATTGGTCTATATTTCAATCAGAAAATAAGCAAATTCTTTATTATCAAACATTTAAAACAAACAAAACTTATCAAACACAACAAACTGATTATCAGGATTTTAACAAATCATAATTATTTGTGAAAATATTGATTATTTGCGACAAATTTAAACATACTTTTTCATCAAAACAAATTGCAGAAATAATTACAGAAAAAATCAGCAGAAATTTTGATTCTGTAAATTATTTGATTGTTTCAGATGGGGGTGAAGGTTATTTAGATGCCATTAATCAAAATTTAAACTTAAATAGAATTTACACTAAAACATACAACCCCATCTTCGATGTAATTGACTCTTACTTTTTATCTGACAATAACAAAACAGCTTTTATAGAATATTCAAAAACCGGCGGATTACAGCTAATTGATGAAACAAAAAGGAACCCTCTTAAAACGACAAGTTATGGATTAGGTCAGCAAATTTCAGAAGCAACCAAAATCGGGGTAGAAAAAATTTTTATCGGACTTGGCGGAAGCGCTACAAACGATGCAGGAATAGGAATGGCAGAGGCTTTGGGCTATCATTTTATTTATAAAACCGATAATTTTAAGTCTAATTTTAATACAACAACGCAGATAAAACCGACCGGCGAAAATCTGATAAGAATTGTTGATATTATTCCGCCCAAAAACATTGATTTGTTGAAAAAAATCGAGTTTTTCGCAACAACTGATGTTGATAATTTTTTATTAGGTAATCACGGAGCAACTTTTACTTATGCCAGACAAAAAGGTGCAAGCGAAAAAGATATTTTATATTTGGAAAAAGGAATGGTAAATTTTGTAAAAGTTGTTAAAAAATCACTTGGAGTTGAACTGAACAAATCAGCAGGCGAAGGTGCAGCAGGCGGACTTGGAGCCGGTTTACATACTTTTTTGAACGCTAAAATAATTTCAGGAAGCGATTTTATGATTGATTCTCTTAAAATAGAAGAAAACATTAAAAATGCAGATTTTATAATCTCCGGCGAAGGCAAAATTGACAATACAACTTTTAATGGGAAAATTGTCGGTAAAATTTACAATATTATAAAAAAATACAACAAACCATATTTATTGATTTGTGGCATTTTAGATGAAAATTTTGATAAAAATGATTTAAACATCATACCATTATTTAATCACCCCGTTGATGTGCAAACAGCGATTAAACTGACACCAGCTTTGATTGAAAACATCAACTTTAATAAATTTTTTAACAAATAAAAATTTGCAATTCACTATTTATTATTTACAAATCAGTGAAGTTTAGCATAAAGATTTAATATATTGCCCCGCTGGGGCAAATGGTTTGGGACACATTTATTTTTACAATTATTATGCCCCGCTGGGGCATTTTTCTTCTTAAATATTTATTATCAATGCGAATTAAGGGTTGTAATTCACTATTTATTATTTACAAATCAGTGAAGTTTAGCATAAAGATTTAATATA
>DYKL01000197.1:4696-6689 GCA_020722645.1 Acetofilamentum sp.
ATTTATTTTTACAATTATTATGCCCCGCTGGGGCATTTTTCTTCTTAAATATTTACTATGCACTTTCAACTTTCAACTTTTCAACTTTCAACTTTCAACTTTCAACTTTTAACTTTCAACTTTTAACTTTTAACTTTTAACTTTTAACTTTCAACTTTTAACTTTCAACTTTCAACTTTTAACTTTCAACTTTTAACTTTCAACTTTCAACTTTCAACTTTCAACTCTTTAACTATTTCCGGCAATTTATTCAAAACAAACTCAACATTTTCATCTGTTATGTCTTTATGAGTAACAAAACGATAAAATCCGTGTTCTTTGGGGTATGTTAAAATACCATATTTTGCAAGAACTTTTAAAAAATCATCTCTTTTAGCTTGCTTCAATTTTACAAAGAACATATTTGTTTTAACAATATCAAGGTCAATTTCAAAAACATCAGAGTATTTGGCAAAGTTTTCGGCTAATGTTTTGGCATTTTTATGATCATCTGCAAGTCTTTTGGTCATTTTTTCCAATGAAATAATTCCGGCAGCCGCCAAAATTCCTACTTGTCTCATTGCACCGCCCATAATTTTACGTTTTTTTCTTGCTTCTGCTATAAACTCTTTTGTTCCGCAAAGCATTGAACCGACAGGCGAAGCCAAACCTTTTGACAAACAAAACATCACTGAATCTGAATATTTTGCTATTTCTTTTGCCGGAATATTCAAATATGTAGCAGCATTAAACAATCTTGCACCGTCAAGATGAACTGCAATATTGTGTTTTTTTGCGTTTTCATATATAATTTTCATCTCTTCGACAGGCATAACATCTCCGTTGCTCAGAGTATTCTGAACTTCTATCAGGGCAGTTTTCGGAAAATGCAAATCTTGTTCAAAACGAATGTATTTTGTAATTTCGTTCCAAGTGAACCATTGCCTGTTGGTGTCGATAATTCTCATATTTGCACCCGAAATTATTGAAGTTGCACCGGCTTCGTGCTGAACAGGGTGTGCTTCATTGGAAATAACTATTTCATCGCCACGATTGCAATGGACAAAAAATGCAAGTTGATTGCCAAAAACACCAGAAGGCACAAAAAGAGCATCTTCTTTTCCGGTCATTTCAGCCGAAAGTCGTTGAAGTTCATTTACAGTAGGGTCCTCTGACATCATATCATCACCAACAACAGCATTTGCCATTGCCTGACGCATCTCCTGTGTAGGGTGCGTAACTGTATCCGATCGAAAATCAATATTTTGCATAGTCTATTTTTTTGTAACAAAAGTAGAAGTTTTTTTGTAATTTAAAAATGATGTGAAATGGAATGTGAAAATTCAAAATATCTTCTTTTGAGAAACTAGCAAAGCGATTTTCAAAGTCTCACCTTTAGGGGAGATTTAGAGGGGTATCGGGTGCGTAACTGTATCCGAACGAAAATCAATAAATTGCATAGTCTGTTTTTTTGTAACAAAAGTAGAAATTTTTTTTGTTTTTTAAAAAATGAATTTTGGTTTTAGGAATATGTAATAAATTAATGTCTGTATTTCTTTGCGGCTCTTTGTGAAAAGCTTCGCGGTTCTCTGCGGTTAAATATTTGAATAATATTTTTTTACCGCAAAGAAACGCAAAGAAAGAAACGCAAAGTACCGCTGAGATTGGACTTTTTTTTAAAACATGTTCCTAAGCAAAGGGTTTTTAGCGAGAAAAACTTATTGTTGTATAAGTCAAAAGACTTGTTTATTTTTTAACCATTAGACAAAAGTCCGGCGGGAACAATGGGCTTATTGTTGTATAAGTCAAAAGACTTGTTTATTTTTTAACCATTAGACAAAAGTCTGACGGGAACTATCAGAGATTTAGAGGGGTTTTAGCGAGAAGAAATGTCTGACACTTTTGAAGTGTAAGACATTTAATACATATCATTTATAGAAAAAAAAACGCCCCGAAGGGGTTTTAACGGAACTTACTTACAACTTTTCAGGTTTTACAGGCGATAGCTAAGAAA
>DYKL01000670.1 GCA_020722645.1 Acetofilamentum sp.
TGCAGGTGTTTTCACCTGCAACCACTTACGAAAAAACTTGCGGATTTAAGGAAAAATATGAATTTAGTTGATTTTTATAAAGAATATCCAACAGAAGAATCTTGTTAGTTGAAATTTAAAGAAGTACGCTTACAATCAGGTATTAAATGTAAAAAATGTGGAAATACTACACATTATTGGCATAAAGGAAGAGAAGAATTTCAATGCAAACAATGCAGTAATAGAATTGGTTTACGAAGTGGGTCAGTTATGCATTCAAGTAAATTACCATTTCAATATTGGTTTTTAGCAATGCATTTATTAACATCAACAAAAAAAGTTTTTCAGCAAAAGAAATGCAAAGACAATTAGGACATAAAAGATACGAACCAATTTGGGCAATGATGCATAAAATCAGACTAATAATGGGTTTAAGAGGTGAACATTATCAATTAACCGATGAAATAAAATTAGATGAGGCATATTTTGAAACCGTAAATTTAGAATATAAAAAAAAGAGAGCTTAAAAAGAGCTAAGGGAAGCCAGCGACAAGCAACTGTTCTAGTAATGGCAGAATCAAAAAGATAGAAGAATCTTTACAAGAAAAAGATAGACCCAAAAGAAAAGTACGATTTATAAAAATGAAAATTATAAATAACAGTAACTCTAAAGAAATAAATGAAAATGTTTCAAAAAATTTAAATCCAGAAAGCACCATAATTACAGATGGAAGCACTTCTTAAGTTAAATTGATTGAAGTAGTTGATAAACATATAAGCACAACAATAAAACCAAAAGAATCTATGAAAATATTGCCTTGGGTACATATAGCAATAAGTAATGCAAAAAGACTTTTTTTAGATATTCATCATCATGTTGATAAAGATTTTCTTCAAAGTTATTTGAATGAATATTGTTATATATTTAATAGAAGATATTTTCAAAATACTTTATTTGACCGATTGATTATTGCTAGTGTCAATTTTTAAATGGAATTTTCTTGGTGATGTTATCGGATAATCATTAAAAATTTTATCAAAAATATTCAGCAATTCCTTAACAAATTTAACAATTATCAAAATACTTGA
>DYKL01000671.1 GCA_020722645.1 Acetofilamentum sp.
AAATTATACCAAACATTAAAATTTGTCACCAACATTCTTTAATAAAAGAGCCAAAGATTTTAAAACATTTTTATCGCCTTTATAACAGGAAATGTCCATCAGTTTTACCTGTTCGTCAATAATTACATCTTCACATTCAACAATAAAACCGATTTTGTTTTTAGAAACCGAAAAACTGATAATTGTATGAGCAAAATTTTCGTTATTTGAACAGAGCAAAAAATATTTGACTTTTCTCAGAATGTATGCTAACGCAAAGCCATAAAATTCGCCGGGAAGATTAGTGTGGCTGTATAATTTTGCGTCACCGTATTGTTTAAATTTGAAAACCGGATTCAAAAATTTGGTAACGCCGGAAATCTGATTCATTTTATATCCGGTAGAATAAATATTGCAGTCAGTCTAGGATTGAAAACCATTTACAAAAAATTTATCGTTATTACTGAATTTAAAATCCAAATCGGCAGATAACTTTTTCAAAGTAATAGGCTGATTGACAGAGATATGGAGAGTAAAACCGTATTTATAAAAATTTGTTACAAAAAAAACATTATCATCTTCAAAATCATTAACCCGCATTATTCATAAATAATGCCGACTGCTTGTCCCGACTTGACGGGAATTAAGAATAACCTGCAAATTTGGGGTTTTCAAACACCCAAATTTGAGTTATTCTAATAAGCCTGTCCCTGCCAGCGGGAGGGTTTCCTAACTTGCCCCTGCCTGTCCCGATTTATCGGGAATCTATCGGGGAATTGCAACCCGCTAATCAACCCGCATTCATGAAAATTTTAATAATTTTTATGAATAATTCAGGTTAATAAAAGAAATTTTTCGCAACTCATTTGAATGAAAGTATTCTATCTGATATAAGATGTTCATCTAATTTTTTAAAATTTTGTTGCGAATATCGTTCCATTTTTGAAATAATGATCGTAAAAAAAAAAATCACAACTCTTTTATAAAGAATTGTGATTTTTAAATTTTTTGAATTATACCTTAAATCCGTAAGACTATACTTATATATCTGAAATTCAGTCAGGTGTTTTCACCTGACTGGTGCAAACT
>DYKL01000672.1 GCA_020722645.1 Acetofilamentum sp.
CGGTGCTTGTCCCGTAAGCTTTCGGGATGCAGTTTTGTGCGTGGGCTGTTCATTTCGTTTTTATTTTCTGTCCTTAAGTAGCAAATTGTCCGCTGTGTCGTTGTCTTTTTACACTGACGGCTAACGGTCTCGGCATTTGAAACGTGCGGGTTTTCCGCCCAGCGTTCCAATCCGCCGTTGTAAAGTTTAAAGATAATTAAAAATGTCAAAAAACCACCAAAACCCCGCATGTTTTGAGATGCCGTGTTCTACGCCGTTTTTTATTGTTTTCGTAATTTATACCTATATTACGGCATATATACATTGACAGGTAAAGATCCTAACTTATTGAATTCATCTATTGTCTTAAATAAATGTATGATATCACAATAAAAGGATTCCCATCCAATGTTAGCATTTTTATCATATAATTTTAATCTCTTCTCAAAAGTACTTCCAGTATTTGTCCTAATATAGTATATTATTTCACCTTTCGTAGGTTTTGAATAATATACATCGTTTCTGGTCATATCTTGAATTAACTCGTCTGCAATACTAAAAATATACTTGTGAACTTTATTCATTTCTTCATCATTGATTTTGTATAAATAATTTTCTTGTTTTGGCAACAACAACCCAAAAACACTATCAACACGAAGAGCTATAGTTATAGTAGAACTATCTAAACCAGTATCAAATATTTGTGCTATTACTTTACTATTTCTATATTGTTTATCAATTTTTGAAGGATCAAGAGTTAATAAATCAATCTTTACTTGTCCATATGAATTCTTAGGCAAAAAATGTTCTTCAATATTTAAAGACTCTACAAACTCTCTATTTATTTTTTCCTTTTCACGTTTTCGTTCATTATTGCAATCTCTTATCTGATGTAAAACAAAGAGAATCAGGATAGTTGTTAAAAATGAATATATTGTCTTTTTTTGTTCATTTAATTTTAAGTTGCAGAGTTATCATGGTGTCTTTTTAAAAATGGCGTAGAACTCGTTTATAGGTCTGACATCGTCAGACCTATACTGCCAATTTTGGGTGTATAGGTCTGATGATTGTCAGACTTTATTTTATA
>DYKL01000198.1 GCA_020722645.1 Acetofilamentum sp.
TATAGTTTTGTTTTTCATACATCGAGGCGAGTCTTCCACCATCTTTTTGTAGTTGAATATACGGCGGGTTTCCAATTACAATATCAAAGCCATTTTTAACCCCAAACATCCACTCAGGGTCAAACCAGTCAGCGTGTGTGTTCTGGTCGAATGGGTCCCAGGTGGTAATCTTTTCCGCAATTTCATTTGGGAATCCATTTTGTTTTAATTTGTTTCTCAACTCTTCTCTTAATTGCTTCTCTCTTTTTTGCAATTGGTATTTTTCTTTTCTGCTGTTTGTATAAAATATTCCTTCCCTTATTTTGAACAATCTATTTTCAAGTTCTTCAATTTCATCAGCAATTAATTTCATTTGTTCTGGTCTTTCTAAACCAATCAAAGTGTTGGCGGCAACAAACTTGGTTTCGAGATTGGGCAATGCACGAATATCTCGGTTTTCTTTTGTGTCGTCAATTTCTTGTTCAACGAGCAATGAAATAAAAAATCTCAGTTTGCTTATTTGTATTGCTATTTCCTGTATGTCAACGCCATAAATACAATTTTCGATTAAACCTAATTTTCGTATGTAATCAATCGGTTTATTCTGTAAAGATAGTTCGGCTTCGTGTCGTATTTCCGCCGGTACTCTTTCAAGCAGTTTTTTCTTCCACATTTCATTTTGAGGGTCAAGTTTATGCAATGCAAGAACAAGTTTATGCAAAATTCCCATTGGAAATGCACCGCTACCGCAGGCAGGGTCTAGAACCTTAAGATTTTCAATCGCTTCGATTAAAAATTCTCTTTCTTTTTGTGTAAATTCAGTGGGGCTATCATCATACGAAAATAGTTTTTTAAGTTCATCTGTAAGTTGCTCTTCTTTGTTTATCCATCTTTCAAGCGATAATTTTTGTTCAATTACCTTGTTTTTCAAATAAGCAATTAAAGATTCATCAACCATATATTCGACAATTTCTCTCGGTGTGTAATAGCTCCCTGTGGCTTTCCTTGCAGTTGTAGCTGTTTCAGGATTATAAGACGCTAAAAGATTTTCAAATACTTTACCTAATAGTTCAGGGTCAAGTGCTATTTCCTGATCAATAGGCGTGTTTTCATCAATGGTAAAATTATATTGTTTGAAGATGGATAATAATCCTTTAACCTTTTCCTTATTAGCTTTATCAAGATATTTTGATAGGTTTACTTCTTTTTCTGTATCAAGGAAGAACAATTCGTCGGGTATTTTCAGTCGCTTTTCATTTTTTGGATTATCAGAAAAACAATCGATTCTTATTTCTTTGCCATCAACTTTTTTATCAAGGGATTCAAACAAGCCGCCGTTGAGGAATGGCACTTTTTCAAATTGTTTGAGAAAAAGTTCTTTATCTTTTATGAATCTTTTGTAACGATAATATCCCTGCTCAAGGTAAGCATCACTAATGAAACCAGATTTTTCTGCTTCGTCAACAAATATTCTACTTTTTGGGTCATCGCTTTTCATTTTTGTGTTAAGTGTGGCGAAAAATAAATTCTGAAGGATAGCTTTGTAGTAAGTGCTGCCAGTTTTATCCTTATAGTTTATAATTTTATCAATTTCAGATTTATCAAAGAGAGAAGCGGGAATAAGTCCTTTTTCTTTCATAAACCAGATGAAAATCATTCTGGTAATCAGTCGAATTAGATTTTTTGCATTTCTGTTTTCTCTATCTTTGTCTTCATCATCAGGGAATTCTACTTGATTCATTGCCCAGAAATACCAGTTTTGAATTTCTTCGTAGAATTGCTTTGTAACTTTTTCAACACTGAAGGCTTCGATTATTTTTTCGAGTGATGTGAAATCCGCATCTTTGATTTGCTCGATAAATGTTTTATTTGTTTGCTCTTTACTGACGAAGTAGGTATATCTTCTGAAATTGCTCCAGTCCCTTTTTCCAGTAGCAAGTGGAATATTGTAAACTAAGGAAAATCGGAAATCATTTTTGTCGTCGTAAAAAATAAAAAATCCGCCAATGTAGCTGTTACTTTCTTTTAATATTTTCCTGGCTAATTCGTATTGAGCTTTTTTGCCGGAGCGCTCGGTAAGAGATTTGCTCACTTTAATTAAAACGACGATAATTTCATCCTGATTTTCTAATGTGAATTCACCTAAAAGCAAACAATTGGAGAAATTTTCATCGTTGTAGTGCAGGAGTGATTTATCAATTTTTCTAAATGTTCTTGTATTGTTTCTTAGGAGATTAACAACATTTTCAGTATTAAAATTATTTGTAAGGTTGTTTATGATTTCTTTAACGTTCATAAATTTCTCCTTCTTTTCCCGGTGGCTTTTATAACTGCAAAGAAACCTGGCGCACTTAGCGGTTTCAATATAACTTTCAATTAGAGGAACGCAAAGATTTATTCAAGATTGCCACTATTACTTCTTTTTCTTTCGATGATATTCTTTGCTTCTCTTTTAACAAATAATCTTCACCTAACTCATCTTCCAATTGCATTATTTCTTCTATAATACTTTTGAAGTCCTTATCTTCAGTTTTCAGATTGGCAATTCTTCTTAACGTATATTCAGACAAAGTACCATAGTCAATAATATCCTCTTTTAGCATACGCAGAAATTTTTTATGAGGCAGCAACTCAGCTGAATTATTACTGCGTATAAGAAAGTCGAGTTTACCAAGTGCTTTGTTTTCAATGCTAAACAAAGAGGATAAATTATTGGACGTATTTTCATCATTTTTAACCCTCTCGTACATTTCCCAGAATTCATCATCGATTTCAATTGGTTTTTCGTCAGGTTCACATTTTATTTTATCAAGTACTTCTTCAAACAAAGAATCAGAAATATCCTCTTTCCCATTAATCTTTCTAAATATTTTTATGTACATTCTGCTTTTTCGGAAGAAAACAATCATTTCGTCTTCATTAGAAATTTTTGTTACTTTTACGCGACTTGGGAATTGGTCAATTGTTGAAATTACGTCAGGGTACTTCTCTTTAATTTCCTGATAAAGATTAAGAATTTTTGTATGGAAGCTTTCCTCTTCGCTTTCATCCGGGGTTTGCATTAATTTCTGATAAAGTTTTGAAGGAGAAGGTACTTCTTCGATATCAAATATTTTTGAATCTTCACCTAAAGTATTGTGTATCATAAACATCTTATTCTGTGCAATCTCTCGGGAGCGAACCAGTTCGGCTCCCTTTTCTGTTGGGAAGAAATTTACAATATAGATCTTCTCAAATACTTTCTTGCTGATACGATTTATTCTACCGAGTCTTTGAATTACTTTAACGGGATTCCAGGGAATATCGTAATTGACAATCATCCCTGCTCTGTTAAGATTAAAACCTTCGCTAAGTTTATCTGTTGAAAGCAAAATATCATAGTCATCGTACTGTTCACTCGCCGATGCATCGAAATTCTTATTTACCTCAGATATTTTCGAATCGCTTATTGAACCTGTAACTACGAGCGTTCTTTTAGCAAGTTCCGGCTTTAAATTTTTTATTTTTTCATATACATACATTACTGTATCGGCGTATTCAGAAAAAATTACAATTTTTCTTTTGGGTTCCTGTGGCGCTGGGGTTTTATTCAATTCCTTTTCAATATTTTGAAGCAGGCGGGAAACTTTTGGATCAGTATCAATCAAATTAAGTTTTGAAAGTTTTTCAAGAATTTCATCAAACAATTTTATATCCGATTGAATATCTGCTATAAACTCTTTTGCTTTTTTGAACTTTTCAATCTCGTAGATTTTATATTTTTTCGGGTACGTTTCTTTTTTAAGAATTTCAGGATACTCTTTTAATTTATCTTCAATTTCATCCGGTGTCGACACTACAATTTTTTCGATTAGATCTCTGTCTAAAATATATTTTCCTTTCTCTGGATTGCCTTTCCCTGTTTTTGTTATAAATTTAAGAACAGTTTCATTAATATCTTTGAAGTTTTTGATGCTTTGCACAAATGCGCCGAAAGAGCTTTCGAATCTCTTAACAAGAAGTCGGCGCATAATATCGAATAAGTTACGTTGCTGCAATAGTTCACGATTTTTTCCCTTGTCCTTCTCCTCGTCGTCAAAAAGAGTGCTTCCAAAAGCTTTCTCGTAAGTAAAAGGCAAATAAATAGCGCCTTTGAATTTTCCGCCGTAATCAGGGTCTTCAAAATATTTAGTTATTATTTCATCATAAAAATCCGATTGCTCTTCGGTCAGATCATAAAACCATTCAATAGGTGGTTCTATTTTAGATAAATCTTTAACCTCATTTTTGTAAAAAGGATTTTTCAATAAATCCAATCGATTTCTTCTTATCGTTATTGGTTCAATTACATCACGTATTTGTTTTGCCAGTGAATGCGATTTTCGTTTCACTTTTCTTAAATCGATATTATTATCGCCAAATAATGATCTGTAATAACTTTTAGCCTTCTTTATTTTACCTTTATCTTTCGAATTATAATTTTTCGTAATAAAGGCAAGTTTATCGAACAATGTATTTATATTTCTAAACGTAGAGATAATATTGTTCTCAAGCGTGATTGACGACTTTTTGGGGACTATGAAGAGATTGAGCATTGCCAGGATATCTTCAGGTTTATTATTGAAAGGAGTGGCAGTAAGTAAAATTACTTTTTTATTTCTGCAGATATTTTTTAGAAGTTCATAACTTTGAGTATCGGGATTTCTGAAACGATGTGCTTCATCGACAATAATGACTTCAATATCGTCGTTCTTTTTCACAAAATCTTGAACCTTTTCCAATTCCCCAATCGAACGAGCTTCCCAATCATAAAGCTGAAATTCATTTAAATATTTCCGCCAGCCTTCAGTTTTATTATCATCGCCAATTAGACCAGGCGGACACAATACAAGTCCTCTTGCTCTCAACTGTTTAGCAATCATACATGCAATTACAGATTTACCGAGCCCAACTACATCGGCAACCAAAACTCCACCATGCTGTTCGATGATCGAAAGAGCCATTTCGACAGCATCATTTTGATATTTATAATTTTTGTACCCTTTTTTGTTTAATAATTCTTTGAGAGAAGACGATAAAGACTTATGCTGGAACGAATCGAGATATGATTTCAAAACGAATAGATATGCTTCGAATGGACTTATTTTTCTGATATGAGTTTCGTTTTCAATAGTTTTAATCAGTCTTTCTTTTATATCTTTTTGTTCTGTTATTTTAACTGCATTATCCCACAAATCGTCGAAATATTTTTCAGCTTCTTCAAAACCATAATCGCTGATTTCAACATTAAATTCGTTTTGTTTAGACAGTCCGGCTTTTGTTAAATTACTGCTACCCGTAATAAATAATCTTGATTTGCCGACCTGTCCTTCCTCTAATTTAAACAGGTACAGTTTGGAATGATTCGGTTTGAAAGTTTTTCTGATAATAATTCTATCGTCTGCAATTAATTGTAAGAAGAAACCAACTTGTTCGTAGAATTCCTTCACATCGAAAGTATCGCTATTGATCGATTTTTTTATAGAACTGAAGAAATTTTCTATTTTTTCGTCGTCGGTTAGTTTTTCGTCACCCGAGTGTTCAATTAAATTATAATTGATTTTATCTACATCGAGTCCAACCAGAATTTTAATAGAAACCTTTGGATTTTCTTTTAATCCCTCATATAACTCACTAATTCCTGAAAAATAAAAAAATCCAATTAGGAATTTTAGTTCATCGCTTTTTGAGATTAATTCGAGGAGTCGTGCCCTCAATTGTTTTTTCTGACTATTGGTTATGAAATTGCCCATGGTATAATAGATATAGTATTTTTAGTTAAAATATTTTTTGTAAGATAATAAATTATTGTAATTACAGAAAGCAAATTAAGTTAAATAAATTACAGGGGTTCAGGGTGACATAATGCAGGTAATATAAACGACTGAGCGTTTGAAAATAGTAAAAAATGATGGACTTATTTACGGCAGGAGTTTGGCAAAGAAATGTCGGTTTAAAACAAAAATTTCTTAATAACTTCGAGTACGGATGGAACATGCTGCAGGCATTCTACAGAAAAGAACCACCGACCCTTTGCTTAATCTAACTTTCATTTTTCCCAATCAATTTTCGGATTTACCAAGGGAAATTTTTAAAATTTAAAAGCCTTGCAAATTATTAATTTACAAGGCATTAGATAAGTGAGCGCGGGTGGGCTCGAACCACCGACCCTCTGCTTAAAAGGCAGATGCTCTACCCCTGAGCTACGCGCCCTAAAAATGAACGAAAATATTATATTTAATATTAATTGAGATGACAAATATATCGTTTCTAGCAATAAATTCCAAATTTTAGGAAAAATTACTCGCTGTGAAAAGAGACTTTTTAGCCAAAGCTGGGCAATGAATACGATACTATTACAAAGACAATTAATCGATTATTTAATTGCATTCAATATGCAGTAATTGTGCAATGGTTTTCCAATTGAATACGGAAACATTACCGTCATCATTAACTGCAAAGAAAGCTCCTTTAGAGAATTTCCCAAATGGAGTAGCTGTATACCATATTCCATCTGTATTTCTTGTATTAGAACCGATAAATGAACCAATATAATTAAAATTAGTTCTATCAAATATCAAGAAGAGACATCTGAAAAATTCAGTTAGTTAGATATATTTTTTAGTAATGCTGTTTA
>DYKL01000199.1 GCA_020722645.1 Acetofilamentum sp.
TAGAATGAAAATAATTATAAACCAACAACTTACAAAATTATTTACACATGAAAAGTAAAACCAACAATATCCAGTCGGGGAAAACCGTCAGAAGTAGTCCAGCCTCTTGCTTCTGAATAATTATTATTCCAGCCTGAATAATATCCCCATTGGTTGGCATTAGCAAGACTGTTTACATTTTCAATTAAACAGCCCGAATAATTAACTTGAGCACCGGCATCAGGATAGCCCAGAAGATTGTAAACAGCATTTCTGGCACCGTGTTGGTATATATTTTTTCTGTCATCATTTCCGAAAATTTCGGATAAATTATTTGTAGGATGAGATGTTCCTGTTCCATAGTTATTGCCGCCAGCCATTTTTATATCGTGAGACTCCTTTACTGTCTGATAACGATAAGTATTACTTTGACTTTGTTCAGGCCAATATATCGGTTGTTGTAAATGCCATAAATATGATGTGTTTACTTGAGCCGAAATTTGAATAGTTAAAGTAAAAATGAAAATTAAAAGATAAATTGATTTTTTCATATCTGTTTTAATTTAAGGAATGTTATTTCTTGTAAATTTAAAACTAATATGTAAAAAAGTCAAGAATTTTGGAAAGAATTGATATGCAAACGGTTGCGGAAACGATTGCAAAAATAAAAAAGCTGTCATTAAATACAGCTTTTTTAAACTTTCTATGAAAAATCATTACTCTCTCTGAACTTCAACTTCTTTGAAAGATTCAATAAAGTCTCCAACTTTGATATCGTTGAAATTTTCAATACTAATACCGCATTCAGTACCGGCAACAACTTCTTTTGCATCATCTTTAAAACGTTTTAAAGCTTTCATTTTACCTGTGTAAACAACTATACCGTCTCTGATAATTCTAACTTTATTTTCAAATGTAACTTTACCATCGTGAACAAGACAACCGGCAATAGTTGATTTGAGAATTTTAAAAATTTCAAGGACTTCAGCACTTCCAAGAATTTCTTCTTTAAAAGTAGGTTTAAGCATACCTTTAACGGCGCTATCTACATCATTAATTATATCGTAAATAATTGAATATAAACGAATTTCAACATCTTTTGATTCTGCTAATTTTCTTGCACTGTTTGAAGGTCTTACGTTAAAGCCAATCAAAATAGCCTGAGATGCAGCAGCAAGCATAATATCTGTATCAGAAATCTGACCAACTGCACTACGTACAACATTAACATTAATTTCTTCGTTTGAAAGTTTGTTTAATTGGTCAGTTATAGCATCAACAGAGCCTTTAACATCAGCTTTAACAATAATATTAAGGTCAATTCTTTCGCCTTCGGCAAGTCTTCGGCTGATACTTTCGAGAGAGTGTTTTTTCTTAGCTCTGAATTCCATTTCTCTGAGAATCTGAAGTCTTTGATCAGCTTTATCTCTTGCTTCCTTATCATTATCCATAACAACAAGAGGTTCTCCGGGTTCGGGAGCTCCGTTTAGTCCAAGAATTTGTATAGCAGAAGAAGGTCCTACCGCCTTTGTCTGTTTATTAAATTCATTGAATAAAGCTTTTACTTTACCGTAACAAGCACCGGCAACAATGATATCGCCAATTTTCAAAGTACCTGTTCTGACAATAACATTAGTAATGTAACCTCTTCCTTTGTCGAGCCTTGCTTCAAGAACAGTAGCAATAGCATTTCGGTTCGGGTCAGCTTTTAATTCAAGCATTTCAGCTTCAAGAGCAATTCTTTCGAGCAGTTCATCAATTCCTGTGCCTTTTTTAGCCGAAATTTCAACAGAGCCATATTTACCACCCCAAGATTCAACAAGAATATTTCTTTCGGCAAGTTGTTGTTTTATTTTTTCGGGGTCTGCACCGGATTTATCAATCTTATTGATTGCAAAAATCATTGGTACACCGGCAGCACGAGCGTGGTCGATAGCTTCTTCGGTTTGTGGCATAATATTATCATCGGCAGCTACAACAATTATTGCAATATCGGTAACTTTTGTTCCTCTTGCACGCATTGCAGTAAAAGCTTCGTGTCCGGGAGTGTCAATAAAAGTAATTTTTTTGTCATCGTTTAAATTAACGCTATATGCACCGATGTGCTGAGTAATACCTCCGGATTCGCCGGAAACAACATTTGTTTTTCTGATGTAATCCAACAAAGATGTTTTCCCGTGATCTACGTGTCCCATAACAGTTACAATTGGCGGTCTGAATTCTATATGATTATTTTCGTCATTAAGAATATGCTCTATTTCTTCTTCAAATGAACTTTGGACATACTCTACTTTAAATCCGAATTCATCAGAAATCATATTAATTAATTCTGAATCTAAACGATAATTTATTGTAACAGGCTGTCCTAAATCAAAACAAACTTCAATAACTTCATTCGGATGAACGCTCATTAAATCTGCAATTTCTTTAACAGTAATAAATTCAGTAACTTTTAGAATTTGGCTTTGAGCTTGTTCGCGTTCAAATTCTTCGTTCATTCTATTATGATGTTCTTTTCTTTTTTCCCGTCTGAATTTAGAAGCTTTACTCTTTGTTTTCTGTTCTAACTTCTGAAGTGTTTCTTTAACTTGTTTTTGAACATCTTTATCATCTATAATAACGGTTTCTTTTTTCAGTTTAAATTTTGTTCTTTCTTTAACATTTAAATTGCCTTCTTTGCTAATTTCAACTTTTTCGATTCTTTTTCTTTTATGTCTTTTATTTTTGTCAGCTAAGGCAGTAGCTTCATTTTTTAATTTATCTTGTTTATGTTTATCTTGTTTAAGTTTTTCCAATTTATGTTTTTCTTGTTCAACTCTTTCCTGTTTGCGTTTTTTTCTTTCTTCTTCTTTTTCTTTCTTTGATTTTCTATCAGGTCTGGTTCTAAGGTTCATTGTATTCAGGTCGATTTTACCAACAACCTTTGGACCTCTTATTTTAAATGTACCATCATCAACTTCCTCTTCAACAACGAAATCTGTTGTAACCTCTTCTTCGGAATTTTCATCTTCGATTTCGTCAAGATATTCATCGTCTTCAATGTCTTCATCGTCTTCATCTATGTCAATATCATCAATTTCTTCATCATTATCAGCAATTTCCTCATTAAGATATTCAACAATTTCTTTATGATTTAAAACATCATCAGTGTTTTCAATAATTTCTTTTTCTTCATCAGTTTCTTCATCAGTTTCTTGTTCAATCACTTCATTTTCGTGTTCTTCAATTACTACAACTTCTTCTTCGATTTTCTTTTTGGGAATTTTATTCAGATTATTCAAATCAATTTTACCCAAAATCTTAAGACCATCTGCATTTTGAGTTTTCTCTTTTTCAATTTTATTTTGTTCAGTTTCAACAACTTGTTCGCTAATTTTATATGTAAGTTGTTCTACAGTATCAACTTCAACATTCTGATTAATTTCATCGCTGATTTCTTCAGGATTTTCGTCTGAATATTCTATACTTCCGTTTATTTCATCAAGGCTGACAGTAGTTTTTTTAGTTTTGGCTTCAAGTTCTTTTTGTTCGATAATTTTATCTTTGATAATTTTTTCATGACCAAATTTTTTCAAAGCCAATTCATATTGATTATCGTCCAATTTAGAATTGGGATTAAGGTCTTTGAAGCCGCTTTTTTCGAAAAACTCCAAAAGGCTGGAAGCACCAATACCCAATTCTTTTGCTACTTTTTGAATTCTATGTGTACTTTTTTGTTCCATAAATATGGTATAAAATTTAAAGGCTTTTGTAAAAAAAAAATTATTCTTGTTCAAATTCAGCTTGTAAAATGTTCAATATATCTTTAACAGTTTCTTCTTCCAAATCAGTTCTTTCAACTAATTCTTTAAAACCAAGTTCAATAACGCTTTTAGCGGTATCAAGTCCTATTTTTTTCAATTCTTGTATTATCCAAGGTTCAATTTCGTCAGAAAATTGTTCGAGTTCTATATCTTCTTCATCATCGTCCAATACTCTGAAAACATCTATTTGAAAACCGGTAATATCCATTGCAAGTTTAATATTGTACCCTTTTTTGCCGATTGCTTTTGAAACCTCTTCGGAATGTAGATAAACTTCGGCGCGTTTTTCACTTTCGATCAGTTTTAAAGTTTCAATTTTAGCAGGACTTAAAGCTCTTTGAATTAAAAGTCCGGCATTTTGAGTGTAATTAATAACGTCAATATTTTCGTTTCTTAGTTCTCTGACAATTCCGTGAATTCTTGCACCTTTCATTCCGATACAAGCACCAACTGCGTCAATTCTTTCGTCATAAGATTCAACAGCTACTTTTGCTCTTTCACCGGGGATTCTGGAAATTTTTTTGATAGTAATCAAACCATCTTCAATTTCGGGAACTTCAGCTTCAAAAAGTCTTTCGAGAAAAACATTTGAAGTTCGAGATAAAATAATAACCGGTGTATTGTTTTTTATTTCAACTTTTTGAACAATAGCTCTAATGGGGTCTCCTTTATGAAATTTGTCAATAGGAATTGTTTGAGATTTTGGTAAAAGCAATTCGTTTTCTTCTTCGTCCAAAACAAGGATTTCTTTTTTCCAAACCTGATAAACTTCACCTGTAATAATTTGCCCGATTCTTTCGCGATATTTCTGATAAAGAACGTCCTTTTCAATTTGACCAAGCCTTGAAACAAGGTTTTGTCTGAGAGATAAAATGACACGTCTTTCGAAACGTGATAAATCTATGCTTTCTGAAAAATCTTCGCCAATTTCATAATCTTCGTCAATTTTTTGAACTTCCGACAATTTAATCTGACTTGTTGGATCTGTATATTCATTATCGGCAACTACTTTTCTGTTATGCCATATTTCCAAATCGCCGTTTGATGTATTTATAATAATATCAAAATTTTCGTCTGTACCGTATTGCTTAATAATAGCGTTTTTAAATACATCTTGCAAAATTCTGGTTAAAGTAACTCTGTCAATATTTTTCAGGTCTTTAAACTCGGAAAATGTTTCGCTTAGATTCATTTTTTAACTGGTTTATTGTTAAAATTCAATTATTTGTTTTGCTTTTTTAATTTTATTGTATTCGATATTTATATGATTGTTTTCATTTAAAATCAAACTAACCAAATTTTCATCTGCATTTTCAACTATTGCTTTAAAAATCTGATTATCAACTGTTTGGATTTCAATTGAATTGTTTATCAGTTTTTTGTATTGTTGCCAAACTTTCAAACTGCTTGTAAGCCCGGGCGAAGATACTTCAAGTTCAAAATATTCAATTTTATTTTCGATGAGCGAATATAATTCTTTATGAATTTTTTTGCATTCGCTTAATAAAATTCCTTTCTCATTATCAATTTTTACAGATATTTTATTATCATTTCCTATCTTAACATCAACAATAAAAAAATCCGATTTTATTATACTTTTTAAAGTATCTGTAACAAAATTTTTAATATCCATTTTAAATTTCAATAAAAAAGAGGGGGACTAAGAATGTCCCCTTCCCATTTTGTTTGCAAAGATAAACTAATTGGTTTAAAATAACAAATCAATTTTTTTTACAGGATTATTTTTTTTTCAACCACTCATTATAATTGATTGTAAATCAAAGGATTAACACATTATCGCAATTCTTATTTTTTAAAATCTTAAAAATCAAAGGATTATTTTTCCCAAAATTTCAGTGTAGTATTTTGACCGTCAAAAACAGCATAAGAAAAAATTTTAATCCAATCTCCCAGAAAAATTACTTTTGATTTATTATCCAAATCAAATTCTACCGGAATATGCCTATGTCCGAAAATATAGAAGTCGTGATTTTCTTTTTTGTTTATTTCATCGGCATATTGAATCAACCATTCGTCTTTGCCTTTAAAAGAAGGTTTTTTGTTTAAAGAATCGCGTTGATAAGATACTTTCAAAGCCAATTTGAAAGCCAAATCAGGATGAAGCAAATTTGAAAAACACCACTGCAGAAATTTATTCTGGAAAAATTTTTTCATTATTTTGTATGCTTTATCACCCGGACCAAGTCCGTCGCCGTGGGCTAAATAAAATTTTTTACTATTGAAATAAAATATTTCAGGTTTTTGGTATATTCTGATGTTAAATTCTTCATTCAAATATTTATAAGCCCATAAATCGTGGTTACCCGTAAAAAAATGCAAGTTAATACCTAAATCGGATAATTCGGCAACTTTACCGAAAAACCTTGAAAAATGTTTAGGAATAACATATTTCCATTCATACCAAAACTCAAAAACATCACCGACAAAAAAAATATCTTCGGCATTATTTTTAATAGAATCAAGCCATTCAATAATAATTTTTTCACGATACAATGCGGCTTTAAAATCAGGCAAACCAAGATGAAAATCAGATGCAAAGTATATCATAAACTTTTTGAATTACTAATTTTGAACAACAAACAATTGAATAAAGAATTACGAACCAATGTCTTTTTGGTATTGAAAAAACGCCCCATAGGAGCTAAATAAATAGACCGAAAACTTTTGCCCCAGCGGGGCAATATATAAAATCTACTAACTAACATACATTGAATCACGAATTACAATTTTTAAATTTAAAAAAGGCTTAACCCCAAACCCTAAATTTTTTAGGTAATACCTTAAATCCGCAAGTTTTTTCGTAAGTGGTTGCAGGTGAAAACACC
>DYKL01000200.1 GCA_020722645.1 Acetofilamentum sp.
GTAAATTTTAATTCTGTATAAATTTTATGTTCGATTATACTATCTAAACCAAATTTTAAAAAGTCTTCTTCTTTGATTAAAAAAATGCTTAAACTATCAATATTATATGCTGCTAAATATTCTTTGGCACAAAAAGGTTCAGGACCTTTAAAAAATGCATCATGTTTTGATATTTTGTTAAAACAACCGCTACATTTAAAATCAATAGGTTCTAACTTTTCTATTTCAATATCAATAAAAATAAAAAAGTTGCTGTTAACTTTATTTACAAAATAAACAAAATTGTCGCGTCTTTTATGTAAATCAATACTTGTAAAGCAACCGATAAATAAAAGTAAAGTTAGTAAACCAAATATTTTTTTCATTTGAATTATTTTTAATTTTCTTTTATCTGATATTTAATTTTTATGTATTTGTTTTATCTCCTACAATTAATTGATGCTTTTAGGATTTTTTAATTATCTCAGATTAATTTACTTCTTTCAATAATCGCAACATCAAATTTTAATAAAAATATGTAAAATCCCAAACATCCCAAGTCCATTTTTCTATATTATATATTGGATTTCCATATTTACTATTAATCCAAACATCACGACCAAAAAACTCTCTACCTAATATATTAGCTGTTTGCTCAACCCAAAAATGACTATGACTTTCTGCACTATAGTGGCTAAAATTATACTTTATTGCTTCAACTCCACTCAAAGAAGCTAAAATCATGTAGAAAGGACCTGTTATTTGGCTTTGAATATAATGACCATATTCATGCTGAAAATCTGGACATTCAGGAAAAGCTTGACCATATTCATACCCCCATACGTGACTTGTCGCTAAAATCATTATATATGAACCGACAGACATCCCACCTCCATAAGCACCCCAATTCAAAGATAACATAGTAGCACCGCCGTAGTATTGGACTTCATGCCCGGCAAGTAAATTAGCTCCTTGCGATGCAGCATAGCCAATTAAAGTTTGCGGTAATTCCCACGTAAAACGAGAAATTACTCAAAAATATATATAAAACTTTTTATTTCGTTTAAGACTTCGTCTTAAATGCTCAAATAACTGCAAGTTTGTAACTTGCTTTTTTCACCTACCATTTCGTCTCTGCGAGGCAAACGTCATTGCGAGGCACACGTCATTGCGAGGTACGAAGCAAAAGCAAGAAGCAAATCGTCACTACGAGGAACGAAGTAGCTGACTCGTTAAAACCGGTTCGGGTTTAAGATTACTTCGCAAAGCCTCGTAATGACGCAAAGCGAATGAGAAGGCTAACGGCAAATTGTCAATACAAGGTTTCGGACAATAATGATTTGTAATCCGAAAACTCTATAAATCAGTCGATTAGTTGAACTCGGATTGCAAAATCGAATTAGCAATGTTATGAAATCTTGTGGCGGTTAAGTATAAATTTTGAAATTTTATAAACTTTTAGATTTAATTTTGAATAAAAATTATAATTTTGGGGCTTTAAAACTAAAGGAAAATGAATTATAAAGACGATGTTCAGGCAGTGGAAGGACTGCGACAAAAATATCTGGAATTTACAAGAGAAATAAACAAAGTCATATACGGACAAGAACAAATAATTAAAGAAGTTCTGATTACAATTTTCAGTGGCGGACACGCTTTACTTGTCGGGGTGCCCGGGCTTGCAAAAACAATGCTTGTCAATACAATTGCACAGGTTTTGAGCCTAAAATACAAGCGTATTCAGTTTACCCCCGATTTGATGCCCAGTGATATTATCGGGACAGAAATATTAGACCAAAACAAAGAGTTCAGATTCATAAAAGGACCTGTATTTTCAAACATAATTTTGGCAGACGAAATAAACAGAACGCCTCCCAAAACACAGTCAGCTCTTTTGGAAGCGATGCAAGAAAAATCAGTAACGACAGCAGGTAATACTTATACCTTAGAAAAACCATTTTTTGTTTTGGCAACACAAAATCCTATTGAGCAGGAAGGAACATATCCGCTACCGGAAGCACAACTTGACCGATTTATGTTTAACATTATCCTTGATTATCCTTTGTTGGAAGAAGAATTGCAAATAGTAAAAAACACAACTTCTGAACAAAATATCCAACTTAATCAAGTCCTTACAGGCGAAGAAGTCCTGTATTTTCAAAATTTGCTTCAAAGAATCCCCATAAATGAAAGTGTATTGAAGTATGCTGTTGAACTGGCATATAAAACACGTCCTAATTATTCAATGGCAACTGAATGGACAAATAAATACATTCATTGGGGTGCAGGACCGAGGGCTTCTCAGTATTTGGTAATAGGAGCAAAAACCAATGCTATTTTAAACGGAAAATTTTCTCCCGACATCGAAGACGTTAAAGCAGTTGCATTGCCGGTTTTGAGGCACAGAATAGTTAAAAACTTTAAAGCAGAGGCAGAAGGAATAACAACAGATAAAATAATTCAAAATCTTTTTGCCGGTTAATCAAAAAATTACTGAATATTTGATAATCAAATTTTTCAGTATTTATTTTTTTACAAAATATTGAATAACAGATATTTAATACAAATAGTCGATAAATCGTATAAAACACTGAATTACAGCAAATAAACTTAAAAATTTTAATAATAACAACTATAATTTTATTTCAAAAATGTTTAAAAAAAATTCTTTTTGAAAAATTATTTTTTATTTTTGCCAAAACATTAAATACTAACATCTATAAATTTATAAAATGAATAAGACTTTAAAAACAATTATCAATCTGGTTTTGATAGTAGTAATAGTTGTGTTTGTAATTGGTATCTATAACAAAATTATGGATCCTATTAAATTTCAGAAAGCATACGAACACAGATCTAATATTGTAATTGAAAAAATGACGAAAATCAGAGATGTAGAATTGGCTTATTTGGATAAATATTCAAAATATACAGCAGACTTTGACACTCTTTTGAATTTTATAAAATATGATTCAGTAATTGTAGTAAAATCTTATGGCAGCGTACCTGACAGTATATACATCTTAGCAAAATACAACAAAAAAGAGGCTGAAAAAAAAGCACTTGAACTTGGCATAATTACACGCGACACGATTAGAATAAGTGTTATAGACACTTTATTTAAAGAAGGTGGTTATGATACGTTAAAATATATTCCGTACACAAACCTTACCGAAACATTTCAAATTCAGGCAGGAAGTCTGAAAACTTTATCTAATCTTGTTAGACCCGTATTTGAGCTAAAAGCACATAACAACTCCTTTACAAATGGTCTGAAAAAACAACTTGTAATCAATCTTAACGACAAAGCAAGAGATAATAATATGTTTCCGGGCTTTACAATTGGTTCTATGACAGAAGTAACAACAGCAGGAAATTGGAACTAATTTTGCATTATAAAAAAAACAAACGGCACAAAACCAACTAATTATGCAAAATTTCAGCTATTTTAACGACTCTTTCAATCTCAAAAAAATATCGTCTTATTATTTGCAGTTACAACTTTCAAAACATAGCATCAGTTACATCATTACTGATACTATCAGAAACCAACATATTGCAATAAAAAACAAACTTTTTGAAAATCCTGATGAAGATATTTTAGTAAATTTTCAAAATGCTATTAAAGAAGACGTTTATCTGAACAAACATTATAAATCAGTTAATTTTTTCTTTGTTTCTGAAAGAAATACTCTAATTCCTGCTGAATATTTTGACAAAAAACACATAAAAGATTATTTCAAATTCAGTTTTGTACTGTCAAATCAGGAAGAAGTTCATTTTAACTACATTGAAAAGGCAAAAGCTTATAATTTATATTCTATTCCTTCAATTTTAATTAATTTTTTAGTAAATCATTTCCCTGAAATCAGACTTCATCATTATACAACACCTCTTATTAAAGCAACATTTAATGATACTGATGGAACACAAAACGTTTTTGACAATATTAGAGCTAGTTTTCAGAGAAATTTATTAAATATCGCAATTGTAAAAAATCAAAAATTGGTCTTTTTCAATGATTTTGACTTTAAAACCGATGAAGATGCTGTTTTTTACATTATGAGTGTTGTAAAAAAATTATTTATCAATAACCGAAGATGTGATTTTACTGTTCAAGGTTTAATCGAAAAGAATTCAAAATTGCACAAGTATCTTGCAAAATATTTTCCGGAAGTTAAATTTGCCGAAAAATACGATAAAGATTTTCCTTTTAATCAGGTTCCAGTCCACTATTATGCAAATCTTCTGAATTTCGATATATAAAACAAAAAAGCCTCTTTTCGAGGCTTTTTTTATGACATCAAAGATGCCAAAGCAATAGAATACATCTTAGTTTCGGCAGAATCGCCACGTGATGATAAAATACAAGGTACTTTTGCTCCGGCTACAATTGCACCTAATTCGGCTTTTGCTAATTTAGTATTTGTCTTATAAAAAACATTTCCCGCTTCAATATTAGGAAACAAAAGACAGTCCGCATCACCGGCAACCTCAGATTTCATTCCTTTTATTTTAACACTTTCCATATCAATTGACAAATCAATACTTAAAGGTCCTTCTACGATACAATTTTTGATCTGTCCACGTTCAGCCATTTTTGAAATTATTGCCGCATCTGTTGTTGAAACAATAGAAGGACTTACTTGCTCGGCAGCAGATATAATTGCAATTTTCGGCTTCTCGATTCCTAATTTTATTGCTGTTTGTGCCAATAAATTAGTAATAATAATTTTTTGAGACAAATCAGGAAGCGGAATAATAGCAACATCTGAAACTATCAACAATTTATGATAATTTGGGTTTTCTATGACAGTAATATGAGTCAAAAGACCTTTTGGAGGAACTAAGCCAAAATCTTTGTTCAAAATTGCACGCATATACTTATCTGTGCTTATCAGACCTTTCATAAGCAAATCACCTTCGCCTTTTGCAACCATTTCAACTGCTTTTATTCCGGCGGCATACTCTTCTTTTACATCAACAATCTTAAACTTGTCAGTACTGATATTTAATTCTTTGCAACTTGCAGCAATTTTATCGGCATCACCAACCAATGTTGCATCAATCATACCCATATCAACAGCCTGATTTATGGCTTCAATGGTGTGAGTATCTACTGCATAGGCAGCAATTAATCTTTTGTTTGGTAAAAATTTTACTCTTTCAATTAATTCATTTAATTTTTTCATAATTTATTGATTTTAAAATATTTAGTGTCAGTTTATAAAATCCATAATGTTCGTAAAGTTAAAAGCCTTCATTGTAAATGTCTATAAAGTTTTTACCTTTTATTTTTAGTTAAAGCCCCTTACAGGGCTGGCTTTACAGACCCTTTCAGGACAAGCTTTACTAACTTTGTACTTTATAAACTAATTCTAATTAGTGTTTGTTATTAAAGTGTTAAGTTTATAATTTTTTCAAAGTTAATTTACTGAAAATCAATTGCTAATACTTTATAGACCCTTACAGGGCAGGCTTTCAACTTTATAAACTTTATGAACTTACTCTAATTATCAAATTCAAATTTTGCTAAAAATAATAAAAATTTGTTTTGTCAAAAAATCAATTTCTTTGTAAATCTTAAAACCTGCATCATTCATTTCTTTTACAATGTCATTTCTTCAGACATAATGCCCGCCAATGCCGTAAAGAGAAAAAAATTTCCCTCTTTTGTAATCAACAACTGCAATTTTTCCGTTTTCGTTTAAAAGTTTTCCGATTTTCTGAAAGTAATTTTTTCTGTTTTTTATATGATGTGTAACATTTCTCAAAAAAATAACATCAACAGAGGCTTCTTTTATTGGAAATATTTGACCGTCATAATGTAAAGTCTGTATATTTTGAATATTTTCTTTATTGACTTTGTTTTTTATATAATCCAGATACTCTTTTTGAGTATCGAGGCATAAAATATTACCTTTTGGTGCTTTTTTGCTGAAAAGTATTGCAAAATAACCACCTCCGGATCCAATATCCAAAACTGTATAATTTTCTTTTATTTCAATTTCTTCGACAACTTCCTCCGCTTTGCTTTCAGGCAAAGATGCTTTATAATTAAATAGTTCGGGTTTAGTTAATTCCATTTTTTTTCGGCTAAAATAATTATTTTAAAAAAATTCCCAAAAAAAAAATTATTCGTTGTTTAATTAATACCAAAATTTATCTCTGGAATGTGCCTGTAGTGAAAGGATCTTAATTTTGATAATTTACATTAACAATAATTCGTTAATTTTTCAATTAGCTAATTAGCAAATTATTGATTTTCAATCAATTACTAATTTTAAACGGAATAGACACAATTCATTGAATATCAAAGAATTACATTAAAATATACCGAACTATTGTATTAATAAAGTGCAATTAATTGTACAATGTGATTTTATTAACAAATTACTGTTAATGCAAACAAGTTGCTTCCAGCATGGCAATTGGTATGTTGTTTTTACCCAGTATTCAGTTTTATGACCTAAAATTTCAAGTTTTAATTCACATATATAATTAAACAACAAAATCTACTGAAATTACAACAAAAAAATAAAACAGATATAATTCCTTAAATCCGCAAGTTTTTTCGTAAGTGGTTGCAGGTAGATACTTACAGTACAG
>DYKL01000673.1 GCA_020722645.1 Acetofilamentum sp.
GAATATCAGTAATTTGAGATTGTAGTGTGAAATTTTCAATTAAAGTTAGGTAATTAACCTAAAAAGGTTTTCAAAAGTTTACTTCTGGAAGTGTTTCGCAGTCTTTTGATAGCCTTTTCTCTTATTTGACGTACTCTTTCACGAGTTAGGTTGTACATATCACCAATTTCTTCGAGAGAAAGTTGTTCAACGCCGATACCGAAAGAATATTTAATAATGTCTTTTTCGCGAGGGGTAAGAGTTGATAAAGCTCTGTCAATTTCTATTCTGAGAGATTCAACATCAAGACCTCTGTCGGCAAAAGGAGCGTCTTCATTGATAATAACATCAAGCAGACTGTTTTCTTCGCCTTCGGCAAAAGGAGCATCAACAGAAACGTGGCGACCTGAAATTTTGACAGTTTTTTTGATTTTGTCTTCTGACATTTCAAGTATTTTTGCCAATTCTTCGTCAGTTGGTTTTCTGTGATTTTCTTGTTCAAAGTCAGAGATAACTTTTTTGAATTTTGTAAGTGAACTTACTTGATTCAAAGGCAAACGAACGATTCTTGACTGTTCGTTTATAGCTTGCATAATTGATTGACGAATCCACCAAACAGCATAAGAGATGAATTTGAAACCTCTTGTCTCATCAAATTTTTCTGCTGCTTTTATAAGTCCCAAATTACCTTCGTTGATTAAGTCGGGAAGACTAAGACCTTGATTTTGGTATTGTTTAGCAACCGATACAACAAATCTAAGGTTTGCTCTTGTTAGTTTTTCAATGGCGTCTTGGTCTCCTTTTTTAATTCTGCGTGCTAATTCAACTTCTTCTTCGACAGATATTAGTTCGTATTTACCTATCTCTTGAAGATACTTATCTAATGAAGCACTTTCTCGATTAGTAATTGACTTTGTGATTTTTAATTGTCTCATACAATGAATTTTGTTTTAGGGTTTGGGTATGTGAAAGGTTTGCAAAGATAATATTTTTTTTTAATACGAAATTAATAAACGTTTTTTTTTCAGCAATTCCTTAACAAATTTAACAATTATCAAAATACTTGAAAAATCAAGT
>DYKL01000674.1 GCA_020722645.1 Acetofilamentum sp.
GTTATTTACAAAATTTTTATTACATGATTATTAACTTAAAACTTCAATTTAGGGTAAATGTCAATTTTTATTCCTTTGTTTCAAAGTTTGCTCCAATGCCTGCACTTTCTGTTTTATGCTATGTTATGTGCTTATTTATCATTTAGTTATTGATATATTGTTCTTAAAAAGTCATCAAACATTATCACATTTTTGAAACCTTTTTTCGCAATCCTGAATATAGAATTTCATCTCTTGTTAAAAGTGGAATATCCATATCACAACACAATGCAACAAATGAAACATCATCAATATCAATGTTATTACAGAGTTCATTTGCTGTTTGAATAGATTTTTTTGAAAGAGCGATATTTGGAATTATAGATATTGACTTAAATACAAAATAAACAAAATCTTTCAATTCTTGTTCATTAAATCTTGTTTTCTCAAATATAACTTCTTTATGTTCATCTAATTCTGTAAGTGAATACTCTGAAAGGTGAAAATTATATACTGATAAAATCGCTTTATAATGTGATTTCCCACTAATCAACATACTCATCACGATATTTGTATCAATAATGTAGTCAAACATTTGCTATAACATTTAAAAAATATTGACCACTACGTTTCCACGCTCTTTTTCTTGCTTCTTTCCATTTTTGTTCATCAATATCTATGGTTGGCAAATCGTCTAAAATTTCTTTTGCGGCAAGTTTAAGTATAGCTTTGGTAATATATTCTTGAACAAATTGTTCTACTAATTCCTTTCCAAAACTTCTAATTATATAATCATCAATTTGAACTTTTAATTCTGTCATAATTTTATAATTTTAAATTTTCTACAAAGATACGATTTTTTTTATTTTTAGAAAATCTTGAATTTAACTTTTTATCAATAGTTTCAAATACTTTTTTAAATTATCAATCGTTTCAGAAAAAAAATCATTCATCATCTTTATTATAATTCAGTTATAATCTCGTTTTTTTAGCACAACCGGGTAGCGTAAGCCCCCAAAGAACCGTACGTGCGACTTTACTCATTATTTATCTTTCTTTTAATGGTATTCGT
>DYKL01000675.1 GCA_020722645.1 Acetofilamentum sp.
TATACCAAACATTAAAATTTGTTACCAACATTCTTTAATAAAAGAGCCAAATTTGTAAACTGACACGTTTCGCTTTTTTAGATTTGTAATCATTATTGTCCGAAACATAAAATACTATATTATAAGACTTTACATTTTAAAATTACAATCAAAAATAGGTTCTTTTTAATAGTTCGACCTTTTCTGGTCAAATGTGTGATGTTACCGTTGAGGTCGTATTCTGCTGTTTCGTTATATCGTTCCTGAGGTGAATAAATTGCAGAAGTCATACGATTCATTTTATCGTATTCAAACATATAGGCTTCCACTTGATTGGTGCTTGAAGAATTCCACTGTATTGCAGAAATATTGCCGTTTTTGTATGTTTTATTTTGTTCGTTTATAGAAGTTTCGTAATAAAATTTCATTGCAAACATATCACCATTGAGAGAATTTACATCGTTAATTTCTTCAACCTGACCTTTTATTGTGTATGTATAGTCCACTTTCTGCAAAAAAACATTATTTTCAGAATTAGAATATATTTTTTTCTGTTCAATTTGTCCAAGTTCGTTGTAAGTAATTGAATACAAAATAAAACTTTCGTTTGTAGTAATATCTTCAAAGTAAACAGATAAAAGTCTGCCCATTGGGTTGTAAGTGTAATTTTTTTGGTAAATATACGAATAATTTTGATTGTCTGATACAATATTATGATAATATTTTTCTGTTAATACTTTACCTGAAAAATCGTACTCATAGGATACAAGTCTAAATTATTTATTTACCACCAGTCAAAAAGCATGGTGGGAATAGCGGTATTAATAATACATCGATTTAGTTTAAATTTACTTAACTAAAACGAAAAAAGACTAACTACATAAATAGAAATTGTAAAAAAAAGAATTAGATAAGAAGCTAATTTTATTCGAGCTTCTTTATTTTTTTGTATCATCATAATAATAAAATAACCCATATAACATAAAAGAGCAAAGATACCAAGAAACGCTTTATAATCCAGCAATTCCTTAACAAATTTAACAATTATCAAAATACTTGAAAAATCAAGTA
>DYKL01000201.1 GCA_020722645.1 Acetofilamentum sp.
ACTTTATGCCAAAAATGTCAAATTTTACCAACAATTTTTCATAAAAGAGCCATTGATTTTTTCGAAAATACAAATTTTTTTTGACGATAATAAAAACTCAAAATCATTAAAACACATTACTACTGCTAATAAACTTTTAATTTTCAATCTGCCAGATATTTTTTCAGAAAATCTATTGTTTTTTCAATGTGAGAGTTTGCATTTAACTGGGAGTTGAAAATTAGCCTTATTTTTCCGTTTTTATCAATTAAAAAAGTTTCACGACCTGGTATTAAACCGAATAAATTGTTTTTAACACCAAATAATTTTCGTAGTTTGTCTTTGACGTCGCAAATCAAAGGGAATTTAAGATTATATTTGTGTGCAAATTCTTTATGACTTTCGTTAGAATCTCCACTGATACCAATTACCTCGCAATTGTATTTCAGATATTCTTCGTAATTATCTCTAAACGAACAAGCTTCTGTGGTGCACACTGGCGAACCGTCTTTTGGGTAAAAAAATAAAACTGCATTTTTACCTGCAAGAGTTATATTTGATATTTCTTTCCCTTGATAATCTTTTATGCTGAATTCAGGAATTTGGTCTCCAATATTCATAATTTTAAATTTGATAAAAAAAAATGCCCGACAGTAAAGCCGGACATATAATTATTTTAAAAATTTGATTCGTAATGAGCTGTTAATGGGAATTTTGTCATTAGTTCTTGAACTTCATTTCCAACTTGTGCAATAACATCTTGATTTTCAATATTGCTGATAACTTTATCAATCAATCCAACAATTGTTTTTATTTCACCTTCTTTTACGCCTCTTGTAGTAACAGCAGGAGTTCCAAGTCTTAAACCTGATGTTTGGAAAGGAGAACGAGAATCAAAAGGCACCATATTTTTATTTACAGTAATATGAGCCGCTTCGAGTGTTTTTTCGACTTGTTTGCCTGTCAAATCAGGGAAGTTTTGTCTGAGGTCTATTAATATAAGGTGATTATCTGTGCCTCCTGAAACAACTTTATATCCTTTTGAAATAAATTCACTTGCCATAACCTGAGCATTTGTTTTAACCTGTTTTTGATATTCTAAAAATTCGTCAGTTAAAGCTTCGTAGAATGCAACAGCTTTGGCTGCAATAACGTGTTCAAGCGGACCGCCTTGCAGTCCGGGAAAAACAGATGAGTCAATAACAGCTCCCATTGATTTAATTTCTCCTTTTGGTGTTTTTATTCCCATCGGGTTATCAAAATCTTTGTTAATCATAATTATACCACCTCTTGGTCCTCTAAGAGTTTTATGAGTAGTTGAAGTAAGAATGTGGCAATGAGGGAACGGATTGTTAAGAAGTTTTTTTGCAATTAAACCTGCCGGATGCGCAATATCGAACCATAAAATTGCACCAATTTTATCTGCAATTTCTCTCATTCTTTTATAGTCCCAATCGCGTGAATATGCAGATGCACCGCCCAAAATTAACTTTGGTTTTTCCTGAAGAGCTAATTTTTCTACCATATCATAATCAACATAACCGTTTTGATTTACCTGATAAGGTACCGGTTGATAGAGAATTCCGGAATAATTAACATAAGAGCCGTGAGTAAGGTGTCCGCCGTGAGCTAAATCTAATCCCAGGAATTTATCTCCGGGTTTAAGAATAGCCATCATAACAGAGGCATTTGCAGAAGCACCCGAGTGTGGCTGTACATTTGAGTATTCGCAGCCAAAAAGCTGGTTAAGTCTGTCAATTGCTAACTGCTCAGTTCTGTCCACTTCAAGACAGCCGCCGTAGTATCTTTTCCCCGGATATCCTTCGGCGTATTTGTTGGTCATAACTGAACCCATTGCTTCTAAAACCTGTTTGCTAACAAAGTTTTCAGATGCTATTAGTTCTATACCGTTCAGTTGTCGTTCGTACTCTTTTCTGATAATGTCAAAAACTATATTGTCTCTTTGCATAATAAAAAATTTATGTGATTTTAAAATTATTTAAAAATAAAATCCACCGGTATTTACCAATGGATTAAAAAGATTATTTTGTTGTGATATAATAACAATAATTCGTTAATTTTTCAATTAGCTAATTAGCAAATTATTGATTTTCAGTTAATTACTAATTTTTGCTCAAATGAATATAATTCGCTGTATATTAACGAATTACCATAAAATATATCGAACTATTGTAATAATAAAATTGAATGTAAATGATTTTTCTTTAGTTTTTAAAGCCAATTTCAATATATTTCAGATTGAAAAAATATTACATAAAAACAAGAAAAACGAATTATAAGACAAAAAACAGCAGAACTGTCATTAAAAATCAGTTAATATACCACAATCTTAAAAAGTTCACTCTAATCATAGAATTCGGAGCAACTTTAAAGCCGATATATTGTCCGGGAAGTCCGGCGTAATCCATAGTGTGAATTAGATTTTGGTTGATGAAAAAGTAATATTTTTCGCCATATTTTCTAACGACAAGATTATTGTCGGCAGTTTTGTTGATAATTTCTGTTTGTTGAGGTTCGATAATATTGCTTTCGGTAAAACCGTCTTCACTCTGAACGGCATAGTATCCCATAGAAGAGAAGCCGAAAATATATTTTTCGCCGAAAACAAGTTGTCCCCACATAATACCGTTAAAAGCTTCAACATCACCACTTACGAATTTTATTCTGGTTTCGAGTTCAAAATTTTTGCTTCCGTCAAAAGCAATAGCTTTACCGTCAATGTATGGGAAATCATATTCATTTGAGAAATACAGGAATCCGTCGGCAATTCTGTGAGTAGCCGGAGAACTTTCCTTTATCCAAAAATACCTATTGTCATCAAAATTATCCAAAAACACTCTTTGTTTGTTGGAATGGGGGATGCCTTCATAAAGGTCTGGTTGGTAATCTTGGGCAAAAAGCCCTGTTGTAGCCAACAGTATAAAAATAATGACGATATTTTTTTTCATATACAATTTTTTAAATTATTTAGCAATTATTTTTATTTTAGTTAATAAATTATCTCGAAATGTTTTGGCAATCGGAAAACTTTTCTTTTTGCCGGCAAAATTAATTATAACATAATTGTCTTCAATTGCTTCTATTCTGTTAATGTTCATAATAAAAGATCTGTGAACTCTGACAAAAATTTCAGGTGGAAGCTGATTTTCAATAGATTTCATGGTAAAATGAATAGTGTGCTTTATATCGTCAGTCATAATTAAGACATAATTTTCTAAGGCTTCAATCCAAACAATGTCTTCAAATTTGAGTCTTATTAAAGTTGAGCTTCCGTCTTTAATAAAAATTCCTTTGTCGTATTTTTGTTCTTTTGTATTAGTATTTGTTTCAACAAATTCTCTTGCTTTTGTGACGGCTTTTACAAATCGGGCATATTCAATTGGTTTAAGAAGATAATCAATAACGTCATATTCGAATGATTCAAGTGCATATTTTTCTTTAGCCGAAATAACAATTAAAACCGGTAAATTCTTAAAAGAACGCATAAATTCAAGTCCGGTCATTTGTGGCATTTCAATATCAATAAATATTAAATCAATATCGTTAATTTTGTTGTCGTTTATTGCCTCAATCGGATTTTCGTATAAACCTACTAATTCGAGAAAATTTGTCTTTTTTATATATTTCTCTATCAATAATCTTGAAACTTTATCGTCATCAATAACAATTACTTTCATTAATTTATTTTTTTCCAAATCAATAATAATCAAATAATCTAAATTTTAATGTTTTTTTGATATTTAAAAATTTAATTGAAAAAACTTTCAGAAATAAAACTTTCAAATGCAAATTTAGTTTTTTTATTTTAAATTTATATAAATATAAATATTTTTTTTGAGTATCTTTTGATATTGATTTTTAATATTATCTTTGCCAAAATTACAATTTTTTTTCAGAAAAAAAATTTTTTACTATTTTTTTACATTTAATACTTTTTTTATGGACAATTTAAAAACAGACCAAATGTTTTTTGAAGATTCAAATTATAAAAAAATCGAAGAATTTGATGCAGGCGTTACCGATAAACTTACCCAAAGTTATAAAAGTATAATTGAAAATTTAGGGGAAGATGTTAACAGAGAAGGTCTATTAAACACGCCGTTAAGAGTTGCAAAAGCTATGCAGTTTATTACTCAGGGGTATTCAATGGATCCTGTAAAAATAATAAAATCTGCAATTTTCAAGGAAGATTATCAAAGTATGGTAATCGTAAAAAACATTGAATTATATTCTTTGTGCGAACATCATTTAATTCCTTTTTTTGGAAAGGCACACGTAGCATATATTCCAAATGGTTATGTAACAGGATTGAGCAAAATTGCAAGAATTGTTGATGCTTATGCCCGAAGACTTCAGCTACAGGAACGTCTAACAAATCAAATCAGGGATTGTATTCAGCAAACTCTTAATCCTTTAGGTGTTGCTGTGGTTATAGAGGCTCAGCATTTATGTATGATGATGAGAGGAGTGCAAAAACAAAATTCCGTTACAACTACTTCAGCTTTTACCGGTGCTTTTACAAAAGAGGCAACAAGAGAAGAATTTATTCATCTTATCGGGGATAAACTAAATTAAATAACTTTTAAAACTTTCTATATGGATGAATTTTCATTTATTATACTGACAATTGTTATTGTGTTTATTTTAATCTTTTTCGTAAACCGGATTTTGTCAAGAAAAAAAACTGATAAGAATATTATGCACAGTCAGGAAAAATTTTCAGAAAAACTTAATGATTTAGAGGTTATTATAAACGGAGTAAGCAAAAAAGAGATGACTGAACCAAAAGAGGAGAATAATGAAAAAACAGAGGAGTTGTCGGAAAGCAAAGAAATAACCGACGAAAACAAAAAAACAAAAACAAACAAAACGAATAATAATATTGATTTAAAGAAATCGGTTATTTCAAAAGAAATCTTAGACAAGAAAAAAAGTTTATAAAAAAACGCAAAATCACGAAAAAATTGTAACGACAATTTTTCTGTTACCACCGTGATTGCGAAATTCACACAGATAAATACCTTGCCATGTTCCCAAATTCAATTTCCCGTTTGAGATTGGAATAGTTAATGATACTCCGATTAATGATGATTTTAAATGTGCAGGCATATCATCATCGCCTTCAAATACGTGAGAGTAAGAGGGTAAACCTTCAGGAACAATTTTGTTCATAGTAGTTTCAAAATCTACTCTTACAGAATAATCAGCATTTTCGTTAATGCTCAATCCTGCAGAAGTATGTTTCAAAAACAAATTCATAAGCCCTTCATTTGGTAATTCGTCAATTTGACTCAAAATTTCGGAAGTTACCAAATGATAACCTCTTTTATAGTTTTTCAGGATAATATAATATTGCTTAATCATTTTCGTTTTTATTCAAATTGTCAGACAAAACTAATTATTATTAATTTTTTTCATAATAAAATAAAAGTAAGTATTTTTGGCAAAATTTTTAAACGTTTTAATTTTTTTTACGTTTAATAATTCAAATAAACATTTTTAAACAATAAAAATTCTCAATTATGAAAAAGTATCTTTTATTATTAAGTTTCATTATCGCAGTCTTTTCATTTTATTCATGTGGAGATGATGAAGAAATTGAAAGACTTCAGGCACAAAACGACAGTCTTCAGAACGTAGCAAACGAAAGTAATGCGCAGGTTGAAGAATTTATGGAAGCATTCAACGAAATTCAACAAAATTTGAACACAATCAAACAAAAAGAGCAAATCATCGACCTTAATGCAACTGCAGATGGCGAAATGTCCCCTGATATGGTTGACCAAATCAACAACGATATTATAACAATATACGAACTTATGATTGAAAACAAAGAAGCACTTTCAACTTTAAAAAGCAAAATTGCTGCTTCGGGAACAAAAAACAAAGAACTTCAGGATATGTTGAAATTGTACGAAGATCAAATGACTCAAAAAGACGAAGAAATTACTCTACTTAAACAAAAGCTTGAAGAAATGAACTTTAATATGCAGGAACTTAATGAAAAAATTGGCGATTTAGAGTCTAATTTAGATACACTTCAGCAAATTACAGAACAACAAGACCAAACAATCAACGAACAAGATAAATTATTACATACTACTTATTATGTAATAGGAACAAAAGATGAATTAAAAGCAAATAATATTCTTACAAAAGACGGTTTATTATCTAAGTTATCTATTGATGCTAATTTTAATAAATCATATTTTACCGAAAGTGATTACAGAAATTTGAATGAAATTCCTATTAATCACAAAAAAATTGAAATTATAACACAGCACCCATCTGACTCATATACTGTTATTGAATCGGAAGGAACTGTTACTAAAATAAAGATCAATAACAAAGATAAATTCTGGTCATTGAGCAAATTTTTGGTTATTGTTTTAAAATAGTAAATTTATACCAAAAAAGAGGTAGCATCTGACTATTTTTTTTATGTTGGATTTTGCCTCTTTTTTTTAACCTAATCAATAACAATAATTCGTTAATTTTTCAATTAGCGTCATCCTGAGTAATAACGAAGGAA
>DYKL01000202.1 GCA_020722645.1 Acetofilamentum sp.
AAGATTCTTTCTCGTCGTTCAGAAAAGTTGCCACAGTGGCATTAGTTTTAATAGGGTTGGTGTTTGCAGGATGCGAAAAAATGGAATTGACAAATCCTGAAAATATTCAGAAAAATGCAAATCAAGAAGTTACTTTATCAAATTTGCCTATTTTGAAAGTAGAAAATGGGGTTTTATGTTTTGAAGACGAAAAACAGTTTTTCAACACAATAGAATTGCTTGGTAAAGTAAGCGAAGATGTTAGAATAGAATGGGAAAAATCTATAGGGTTTAAATCATATTATTCAATATATGATGAAATTACAGATAGTATATTACTGTGCAAAAACAAAGAAGAAATTGATGAGATTGTGAAAAATAATTCAAATATATTAAAAATTGAAGATAACACAGTTAAAAGCCATATTATAGACTACGAGTATGTTAATATTATAGACCCAAACGGTTATTTTATTATAAAAAATTATATCTACAAAATAATTGAAAATTATATTGTTAGAACAGATATGAAATATAAAAATATAATAGAAAAAAATATTAATATTGATGATTTGATAAATCTAAATAATGATAATTTGACTATATATAAATATTTTGAAAATATACCGACAAAAGATAATCAATATTATCAAACAGCTATAGGATACAATGATGACTTTTCTAGAAAATTAGAATTTTACGTAGGAACTAAAAAATGGTTAACAGAAACTAATCATTATAAAATGAATATTATTGCGACAACAGTTCCATACAAATGGTATTTAGGACGTTATCATAATTATAAAACTTATATAAGAATATTGGTTGATGAATCTGAATGTAATGTACCTTATCAATATATTAATGGTAGCTGGACTTGGCATATACTTAGTGCTGATGATATTTGGGGAGGATATACTCTCAAAGATAGTAAGTCTCTAACTGTTCAAAATAACTTATGTATTTTAACTGCTAATCCTGAACCACCTCGTCACTATTTTACTAACTTAACAGCAAGAACCTACACAAGAGGAGTATATGAGTGGCAATATGTATATTATTAAATAACATTGAGTCCTGTCTAAAAAGCTATCAAAAAAGAACAAATAAAACACAACTAATTGATTTATAGTGTTTTACAAAGAATAATAAATCAACTGTTACTATTTGATAATCAATAACTTGTGGTTTTTGGTTTGCCTTTTACGACCTTTTTATACTGAACTCAACTTTTTAATGCGAATTAAGAGTTTAAAAATGATTTTGAAAATGTACTTGTTCTGTATAAATTTGCAATCAGGTGAAAACACATGATTGAGGCAATTTACCTCTGGCAGGTGCCTGTCCTGTATGGATCTACACCTGCCAGTAGAATTTCAACTCTTAATTCGCATTATTAATGAAAAAGACAAAGTCAAAATATTATTACTAATTGCGATTTTGTCTTCACTTTTATTAAATTTAAAAAAAAATTTATGAAAAAATTACAAATAATCTTACTACTAATAATTTTTTTTCAAAACTTTGTAAATGCACAATCATTAAAAATTGGTATTGAATCAGGTCTAAACAATAGTACTTTTTATGAAACAGTTTATTACGGTAGGTCAAAAATTAACCATTTCACAAAAAATGATTTTCTTTATGAACTAATAGAACCAATTATTAAAAAATCATTTATCGGTGGTTTTGTTGTTGAAAAACCTTTTTTTGATGAAAAATTAATTATCTCTTCCAAAATTCTTTTTACAGATAAAAGCGTAAAAGTTAATTTTAAAGATGATAATTATATTGCAAAATCCAGAAATTACTATCTTTCAATTCCTTTAAACATTGGAATAAAAATATATAAACCTTTTTATTGGAAATTAGGTTTTTCTTATAATTTTTTATTTTACTCTGATTTAGAAAACACTAATACTTATTCTTTATACTCCGGATTTTCAATAAAATTATTAAAAAATTTATTTATAGATACATTTATTTATACTGATTTTAATGAAAGTCAATTACCTTATTTTGTTAATGATGGTTATATTATTTATAAACACTTCTATTACTCTTTTGGAATTAGTTTGTCGTATTTTTTAAAAAATTAAAAATAAATAATAGTTGTCAAACATTTTGAATTTCTGATGTGTACTTAAAATGTATAAAAAAGACACCTTTTTCTGAAACAAAACATAATAAAATGAACACAAAATTATTATTATTAAACATTTTTTTACTATTAGGAAGTATTACATTTGCACAACCCAATTATGGAATTTCAATAGGTACAGGTTTTAATAAAGAATTGATATTTTCTAACCATCACCAAGTTGAAGAAAATTATTACAAAGTATCTTTTAAAGGAGTTTTTTGGGGGCAGTATGAATTTTTTAAAAAAATTAATTTCAATATTGAAGCTAATTTTTTTCAAAAAAATTCTAAGATTAATAACTTTTTATTAAGTAATAATTTTTTTGAAAACCCCATTTATCTGGGATATAGTATTAAAAAATTTAACTTTTATAGTGGTATTTCAAATAATATCTTACTTGGAAATTTGAATTCAATTCAAAAAAGATATACTATAAGTATTGTTTGTGGTTTAAGTTTTAAGTTATCTGAAAAATTTTTGCTTAATTTTCAGTATAATCGTGAATTAAAAACTCATAATATAATTGGAGACGATGAATTAACCCCATTATATTATTATTAAAATATATGATAAATATTTCATATAGTTTTAAAAAAAACAAATAAGTAATATAATTCCTTAAATCCGCAAGTCTTTTCGTAAGTGGTTGCAGGTAGATACTTACAGTACAGGCACCTGCAACATGCAGTTTTCACCTGACTGAATTTCAGATATATAAGTAGATTTAAGGTAATTTTTAAGCACTAACAGGAAAATTAACGAAAAAACAAAGCGATTTTTACGATGCTAAAAAAGTAATTATTATCAATTTGTCATTTTCTTTTAGTTACAAAATATTTGAAAAATGAAAAAAATAAAATTTTTAGTATTGATTTTATTTTCAATTTCTTGCCAAAAACAATTGGAAATAATATTACCCGAATTTGAGCAAAAACCGGTAGTTAATTGCCTATTTACACCAGATACTAACTTTATCTTAAATTTGTCTCATTCAATTTCGATAAATGATAGTGTTAAGCTTAATATTGAAAATGCAAAATGTTATCTTTTTTCCAATGAGCTACTTATAGATTCTTTATCATACATTTCTGATGGTTTTTATAAATCTAACATAAAACCCGAACAAGGCAAGTATTACGAATTAAAAGTTATTACCCCTGATTTTGATGAAGTTTCTTCAATGAGCTATATTCCTGCAAATCTGCAAATTGTAAATATTGAGCAAGAAAATTTTTCAGTTTCTCCTCCGGTTTATTCATCGGAACCATTTGAAAATCTTCCATATAACAGACTTTCATTTACATTTACCGACAATGCTAATACTGATAATTATTATGAACTTAAAATTATTTTAAAAAGATTTTGGGTTGATATTGAAGGTTTGTATTTTGAAAATCCTCTTTTGTATAGTTATGATGAAATCATTAAAAATGAAGATATTTTAGACTACGAACCTAATTTATTTGTTTTTAGTGATAGTTTATTTAATGGACAAACAAAAACTATTGACTTTTTGTATAAACCACACTGGATTACTTGGGATGGGAATGTCATCTATTGGTATGGTGAGTATAGACTTTACTATAAATTCAGAGCTATAAGCAAACAGATGTATGATTACAGAAAATCACTGATTAAACATCTTTATAATCAACAAAGTGATAATTTTGAATCATTTGGGGATCCGGTTCAAATGTATTCTAATATTATTAACGGTTATGGTATTTTTGCCGGATATTCAGAAGTTTATGACAGTATTTTTGTTGAAAATTCGGAGTACGAGTTTTAAACTACACTTTAATGCAAATTATAGACTAAAATTAATGTTAAAAATCAACTTGTTATAAAATGTAGATACTGCCTGTAAATTTCAGCTCTTAATTCGCATTATAACACACGTATTATTTTAAAAAAATTCAAAAATTTATAAAAAAACATAATACTTTATATGAAAAAAATCACAGCATTATTAATAATCTTTTTATTTTCAGCAACTATTTTTTCTCAGAATTATACTCTAAACGGATATGTTTCAGATGTAACCACAGGCGAAAAACTTGTAAATGCAACAGTTTTTATAGACTATAAAAATGCAGTTTCAACAAATGAGTATGGTTATTACAGTTTGATAATCAAAGGAGTATCATCAGATACGGTAAAACTTGCTGCATCTTTAATTGGTTACGAAAAACAAGAAAAAATTATTGATTTAAAAACAACAAAAAGTGTTAATTTTCAATTACAATCTAATACAAATATCGACACCATTATTATAACAGGTCAAATTCCAATAACTCAAAACACAGATATTGGAACTGTCAGCATACCTGTAAATCAACTAAAAATAATGCCGACAATTGGAGCAGAATCTGATGTGTTCAAGAGTTTACAGTTAATGCCCGGAGTTCAGGAAGGTAGCGAAGGCAAAAGTAATTTGTTCGTTCGTGGTGGTGCACCGGACGAAAATCTTATACTTTTAGATGATGTTTCGCTTTATTATGTGAGTCATCTTGGCGGGTTTTTGTCGGTTTTTAATACTGATGCTTTAAGTTCTGTAAAGTTGCACAAAGGCGGATTTCCTGCACGTTACGGGAGCAGACTTTCATCTGTTATTGATATAAGAATGAAAGACGGAGATATGAAAAATTATCACGGCAATTTTGCTATTGGTTTGCTAAATACTAAAATATTAATAGAAGGTCCAATTATAAAAGATAAGGCTTCATTTCTTTTTTCAGCAAGATTTTTACCTATCAATTTAATTGTAAAACCATTTACTTATTTCAATAGCGGACAGATGATAGGTTATAATTTTTATGATATAAATGCTAAAATAAATTACAAAATTAATGACAAAAATCAATTGTTTTTTAGCTTTTATACAGGCGATGACAATTTAAGTGTTACTATTCCAAAAGTTTTTGCAGATGATGATATTATTCGTTATAATCAAAAATGGGGAAATAAACTCGTTGCTTTTCGTTGGAATCATATTTTTTCACAAAAGTTGTTTTTAAATACAACAGCTTCTTATACCCGGTTCAGATATTTGAATAAATTAACTTCTGAAAATAAATCAGATACCAACTCATTCAAATATGATTTTTTTACAGGAATATTAGATTATTCAGTAAAATCAACAATTGATTATAATATTTCTAAAAATTATAAACTAAAAACAGGCGTTAATTCAATATATCATAATTTTAGCCCGGGTTTAACTTATTTTAAAATAACAAATTCTGATACAGTTCAAACTGATACAACAACCGGAATTAAACAGTTTTCGGGTTTTGAAAACATCTTTTTTGTAGAAAATAATATTTCTATTGGTCGATTTTTCACCTCAAATTTAGGTTTACATTTATCATATTATATTTTAGACGGGGCTAAATTTACATCTTACGAACCAAGAATAGTTTTGAATTTCATTTTACATCAAAATTTTTCTTTTAAAGCAAGTTATTCTGAAATGAATCAATATGTTCATTTGCTTACAAACAATACAATAAGTCTTATACCTGATGTTTGGGTGCCGTCTGACAAGAATATAAAACCATCAAGGTCAAAGCAATATTCTTTGGGGTTTTTTAAATATTTTCCAAAAAAAAGTATAGAATTAAGCATAGTTTCGTATTACAAACTTTCAAATAATTTAATATCTTATAAAGAAGGAGCCGTTTTTATCGGTAATGCCGAGAATTGGCAAGATAAAATTGAAACCGGAGGTAATGGTACATCTTACGGTGTGGAGTTTCTTTTGCAGAAAAGCCAAGGCAGAACAACCGGTTGGGTTTCATATACTTATGCAAAATCTTTGCGACAATTTAAAAATATCAACTGTGGTGAGCCTTATCCGTTTAAATACGACAGAACACACGATTTTAGTATAGTTTTGAATCATAAAATTAATGATAAAATTACAATTTCCGGCGATTGGGTTTTCGGTTCAGGTTATCCATATACAATGCCTATTGGTAGATATGATATTATTGATGATGGCACAAATCACTCAGGGGTTGTTAGCTTTGAACAAAATCAAAACATATTTATTTATGCTGATAGAAACAGTTTTAGAATGAGAGCTTATCACAGACTTGATTTAGCCACTAATTTTACGAAAAAAGTAAAACGTGGCATAAGAACTTGGACTATAAGTATTTATAATGTTTATAACCGCCAAAACCCGTATTTTTATTATACTAAAATTGATAAAAACACAAATAAAATTCATCTTTACCAACAATCCCTTTTCCCGATAATCCCCTTAATTAGCTACTCTCTAAAATTCTAACTTACTATCTGTCAGACACTTTAAGGGTGTCTGACAGGTTTAAGGTTTCGCAACATCTTCCAAAATCCATTCTTTGATTTGTTTGTTTTCCATATCAAAGTCTATC
>DYKL01000203.1 GCA_020722645.1 Acetofilamentum sp.
ATTTTTCTTTTTATCTTTGTATTGTCTAAAAAATAGTTTTTAGACTGAACTCATTGCTTAAAAACAAAAGATTTTAACATAAATTCAAAAAAAAATGACAAATCAACCTTTATAAAAAAATGTTTAATTAATTTTGAATAAAAAGCTGAAAATGAAAATTGCTGTTAATACAAGACTCCTGATTGATAAAAAATTAGATGGTATTGGTTGGTTTTCTTATAACACATTGAAAATTATTGCAGAGCAAAATCCTAATGACATTTTTTATTTCATATTTGACAGAAAGTACAGCGAAAAATTTATCTTTTCAAAAAATGTTGTGCCGGTCGTACTATATCCACCAACAAGACACCCTTTTTTGTGGGAATATTGGCTAAAGATTACTTTGAAAAAATACCTTGATAAATTAAAACCTGATTTATTTTTATCTCCCGACGGATTTTTACCATTTAACAATACTACAAAAAGTTTAATTGTAATTCACGACATAAACTTTGCTCATAATCCTCAGGATTTACCTTATTTTACACGTCGTTTTTACAATAAATATTTTCCTTATTTTGCACAGAATTCAACCAGAATTGCAACTGTTTCTGAATATTCCAAAAGAGATATTGTAAATACTTACAAAATTTTTCCCAATAAAATTGATGTTGTTTATAATGGTGCAAATAATATTTACAAACCTGTTGATGAAATTACCAAGAAACAAATAAAAGACAAATATTCAAAATTTCAGGATTATTTCATTTTTGTCGGGTCAATACATCCACGTAAAAATGTAAAACGTTTAATTGTTGCTTTTGACGATTTTAAAAAGAATACTGGCTCATTGATGAAACTTATTATCGTAGGTGACTATTTTTTTAAAAACTCTGATTTGTTCAAAAAATATCAGTCTCTTTTACACAAAGAAGATATAATTTTTACAGGACGACTTGAAACAGACGAATTACACAAAGTAATGGCAAGTGCTACAGCCTTAACATTTGTTCCTTATTTTGAAGGTTTTGGAATTCCAATTTTAGAAGCAATGAATTGTGATGTTCCGGTTATATCATCAAATGTAACATCTATGCCGGAAGTCGCTGAAAATGCGGCTTTGTATGTTAATCCCAGAATCATCAAAGAAATTGCAGATGCTATGGAACAAATTGAAAAAGATGAAATTTTGAGAAAAGATTTAATAGAAAAGGGTAGAATTCAAAGACAAAAATTTTCTTGGGAACAAACAGCTCAAAAATTGTGGAATTCAATATTGAAAACGCTTGAATAAAAGTAATGTTTGCTTTACTTTGTTGTTGAAATCTTATTAGTTATTTATTTTATTATCAACGATTAAACGTTTAATAAAAATAGAGTAGGGGAGAATAGAAAAAACTGCCTGAAAATTTATTCAGGCAGTTTTTTATTTACTGAACAAAAATTTTAAACTCGATTCTTCTGTTTTTCGCTTTTCCTTCTTCTGTTTCATTAGGGGCGATTGGTTTCGTCGCTCCAAAACCCTTGGTTACAATTCTTCCGGGAGCAATACCTCTTTTTACAATTAATTTTTTTGCGGCTTCGGCTCTTCTTTTTGATAAATCCAGATTGAACTCCGGTGTGCCAACATTATCAGTATGACCATTGATTTCAAGAAATACGTGAGGATATTTTCTCATAAAATCATATATCTCATCAATTCCTTTTTGTTCCGAGCTGACAATAACATCACTGTTTGTTGCAAACTGGATATTTGGAAATGTAATGCCCTGAAAATCATTCGTAATTTTTTTGTTTTGAACAGGTTTTAAAACCGGATTTATCGGTATTTTCAACTGGTTAAATTGAGTGAGCTTAATTTCTTGAGGTTTAACCGGCAGTACAAGATTTCTATCATTTATTGGTTGTTTTTCTGCTGAATTATCAAAGGGTATCCAGACTGAATCGTGTTTGAACTGGTCTTGACATAACTGCAGAAAGGCTAAATGTTTGCCTTGAACTTGTGTTTTAAATTTAATTTTATAATAATGCTTTCTTTTAAAATCAACATCTCGGAATACTTTTCTTAAATCTTTTGTATCGTAAAGATGGACGTACATTCCGCCTGTGTTATAAGCCAAAGACATCAAATATTCTTCATTAACCTCATTACCAAAACCTATGATGTTTATCTCTATTTTATCTCGCATTGCCTCTGTCAACAAATCGAATTTTGAAAACATTGAGGCGTTTTCGTAACCGTCGGTAAATAAAATAATTACTTTTTTATTGTAGTCTTTTGATTTTTGCAGTTGCTTCACTCCTATATAAGCGGCATCTATTAAAGCGGTTGCCCCTCCGTAACCCGTTACTCCTGTGTTGTTAAGCTTCGATGAAATGTAAGATTTTTCCTTAGTTAGTTTAGCCTCAACTTTAACTTTTGTGTCATATTTTATAAGCATATAAGCATCTTCCGGTCTTTTTTTATTGATTAAGTCCCAGGCTCCGAATTGTAAATCATTCGCTCTTTTTGCACCCATTGAGCCGCTATGGTCAAGAATGATAGCATAAGCAGTTGGCTCGTTTTCGTAAACTTCTTCAACAACAAAATCATTTATCTGGCTGACGCTTCCACTTGGGTTTTGAAGTAGTAAATTACACCAGATGTAACTCCAGCTTGGGTCAGTGGCGCCCAAAAATTCATTTCCGTTTCTATCAACAAGATTTACCTGAAGTTCAACATCATTACCGCTAATTTTCATTGACCTGAAAACATAATGCAATTTTGCAGTATCAACCTGAACAATCTGTTTAGAATTATTTACGTAAAAATAAGCATAACCTTTTGGAGGTTGAGCATCATTAGTAATAGCAGTTTCCGGTGCAGCAACCGATAAATTTCTGTCAAATTCGTAAAGTTTTGCAGAAGTGTTGTTTTGCAAAGCAGATGAAACTTGCGAAAGAACAATAGCATTTACTGCACCGTCTTTTTTTACAAAGAGATATTTGCTGTCATTACTAAAACATAGAAACTCTACATTTTGATAAGTGATTTTTTTATTAGGTATTTTGCTGTCTCTTAAATACATATCGCTACCGACTTGAACAACAACGTAATGAAAATCGTTAGTCATTTTACGGTTGTTTAATTGATTTTCTTCCGTCAATAAAGGAGATTCCGTAAAATTGTCAATTCTTAAACCAAGAGCAGCACTTGTTTTTGTCGCCAAAGTATATTCACCTGCCATCAAATTTGCACCAAAGGCAATCATAGTGTTGTTGGTCGTCCAGTATTGGGGATATAATTCGTTGGAAGTGTTGGAAAAATTGTTAATAATCCAAATTAAGTTACCGCTGTATGTGTCGTGAATATATATTTCAACATTGGAACCTTTGGCAGTATAAAGAGCAAGATACTTTCCGTCAGCACTTAAAGAAGAGCGAGTAGGGTAAAGTTTTCCGGCAGGAGTATTTGTCTGAAACAAAACTTCACTGTTATGTGTTCTTTCCTGATACATTGTAGATAAATTTATAACAGAAACTCTAATAGTTTCATTATACTCTGTTATTACCGTAAAAAAAGAACCGTCCTGCCTGAATTTTACATCAAAACCCGCAAATTCTTTGTAATGCTTTGTTTTTTCGACTTCATAGAAAAAAACTCTATTAACCGATTTTGCAGCGAAAATATTGTCATCTGGACTCATTACAATTTCAAAAATACTGTGTCCGCTGGGAGATGAATAGGTCATTACGCTTTTACCTTCAATTGCATCATATTTGCTCATTATTCCACTTTTCAGAACAATAAAAAAATCATCTTCTTTTGGAAAAATTACTTGACTTGCACCATATAAAGCAACAATCAATTTTCCTTGCATAACATCGAAAACAGAATAATTTTTATCTTGTTTTATATAAAAATATTTACCCGAATGGGAAAAAACAATTTCATCTATTTTTGCAGATGATTTAAAATCAATTTTTCTGATAAGTTCTTTTGTCATAAATTTATGAACAAGAATTTCATATTGTCCGTTTTTATTGAAAACAGAGGCTAAATACATTCCATTTCCACTCATTGAAGCTTGCGAATGAGAAAATTGTACGAAAAAGAGTACAAAAATTTGAGTAATTAGTAAAAATTTAATTTTTTTCATGATTTTTGTTTATATATGTGATACATTTATTTTTTTTTTACAAGAAACAAAAAATTTTTAAATTTGAAAATATTTTCTTAATAAAATGTCATGATAAACTCAATTTTAGATAATGATTTGTACAAATTTACGATGCAAAACGGAATAATCAATTTATTTCCGCGAGCAAAAGTCAGATACGAATTTATCAATCGCGGAAAAACTGAATTTCCAGAAGGTTTTGCTGATGAAGTACAAAAAATAGTTCATAAAATGTCAGATTTAAAATTAAGTCAATCTGAAAAAGACTTTCTTCAAAAAACGTGCTATTATTTACCTCCTACTTATTTTGATTTTTTAAGAGGATACAGATTTAATCACGACGAACTTAAAATTACTCAGGAAAACGGAGATTTAAAAATAAAAATTGAAGGGTACTGGTATAGAACAGTAATGTGGGAAGTGCCTTTGATGGCTATTGTTTCTGAACTTTATTTTAACAAAACCGGTGCAAAACCCTTTGAAGAGAAAAAAATTGTTGAAATAACCCAAAATAAAGCTGAAAAATTTAATAATCTCGGAGTTAGCTTTGCAGATTTCGGGACAAGAAGAAGGTTCTCTCACAAAAACCATGATTTAATTGTAAAAACTTTAAAAGAAAAGTCTCCAAAATTTTTCGTTGGTACAAGTAATGTGTATTTTGCTTACAAATACAACCTTGTACCGATAGGAACTCATGCTCACGAATGGTTTATGTTTCATGCGGCAAAATACGGGTTTAAAATGGCAAATAAACTTGCTCTGGAAAACTGGGTAAAAATTTACCGAGGGGATTTAGGAATTGCTCTTTCTGATACTTTCACAACCGAAGCATTTTTCAGAGCCTTTGATACAAAACTTGCAAAACTATTTGACGGTGTACGTCAAGATTCAGGCGACCCGATTGAATTTGCAGAAAAAACTATAGCTCATTATAAAAAGCTCAGAATTGACCCACTTTCAAAGTCAATTGTTTTTTCTGATGCTCTTACACCCGAAAAAGTTGAGGAAATCGCAAAACATTGTAAAGGAAAAATTAAATTTTCGTTCGGAATAGGAACAAATTTAACTAATGATGTTGGAGTAAAACCATTGAACATTGTTATAAAAATAACCGAAGCCGAACCAGAAGGGTGGGAGTGGATACCTACAATAAAACTCTCCGACTCAAAAGGGAAGCACACCGGAGATGAAGAAACAATTAATATTGCAAAAAAAACGCTGGATATTGAATAATTGGTCTTTTGTCAAAAGGCTTTGTTAATTTTTATATATCCACAAATCGAAAGACTGGTGGGAACAGGGTTCTTTCACAAAAATTTCAAAACCACGTTCTAAAAACTCTTGTTTCCACTTCGATATCATATTCACATGAATTTCAAATCGTTTAGATAATTCGGCAAGTGTTTGGCGTTCTTTTAACGCTTCAATTGCAACCTGAGCTTTAAAACTTACTGTAAATTTTCTTTTTGTCTTTTTCATAATTAATCCCAAAATTAAATTGTTTTTTCAACTTAACAAATGGTCTGAATTTTGGGGAGTATTATAGTTAATGCAGGCGGGTTGCTTCCGGCAGGACTATTTTGTGTGGAATTTATCCACCCTCAGTCATAATGGAAATATTTTGCCTGAATTGAAAGTCGAATGTAAATTTACATTGACTATGTGCAATTAATTGTACTTTGTACTTAATTGAACATCAAGTTGTTAATGTAGGCAAGTTGCTTCCAGCAGGACTATTTTTTTTGTTGAATTTACCTACCCCCAGTCATAATGGAAATATCTTGCCTGAATTGAAAGTCGAATGTAAATTTACATTGACTATGTGCAATTAATTGTACGTTGTAATTAATTGAACATCAAGTTGTTAATGCAGGCGAGTTGCTTCCAGCAGGACTATTTTTTTTGTTGAATTTACCTACCCCCAGTCATAATGGAAATATCTTGCCTGAATTGAAAGTCGAATGTAAATTTACATTGACTATGTGCAATTAATTGTACGTTGTAATTAATTGAACATCAAGTTGTTAATGCAGGCGAGTTGCTTCCAGCAGGACTATTTTTTTTGTTGAATTTACCTACCCCCAGTCATAATGGAAATATCTTGCCTGAATTGAAAGTCGAATGTAAATTTACATTGACTATGTGCAATTAATTGTACGTTGTAATTAATTGAACATCAAGTTGTTAATGAAGGCGGGTTTACTTCCTTCCAGCCAGTGAGAAAAGTTCTTCAAGCAGGACGATAGTTCATGATTACAACTTTTTTCAGCGAAGCTAAATCTCGAACAGCTATTGGGATAATTGGTTTTATTACCTAAGTTTAATGCAATTTTTATACATTACTTTTTAAAGTATTGAATATG
>DYKL01000204.1 GCA_020722645.1 Acetofilamentum sp.
CAACGAATTTGGTGTGCTGAATTTAACAAGCTCAAATTTAAGCCGATTTATTAATGAGTTCGGTCTAAAAACTATTTTTTAGACAATACAAAGATGAGTCTGGTCTAAAAAGCCTGTTTTATTTCAGCCAAACAATCTATATGTTTGATCATCAGTATTTTAAAAAATATTTTATTATTTATGTAAAATGCTTATTTTCAGTAATTTACCTTATGAACTTTCAACTTTATGAACTTTATAGACTAAACTCATAATTTCTAAAACTCTCTTAAATTTTCGTGAATTCCTTTGTGAGTTTCGTACCAAAAATCAAGCGATGCCGCATATTTATCTTTATTAAAATAATCCAACCACTTCAAAAACTCGGGAGAATCAAGTTTATCGACTTCTTTTTTTCTTTTTAGGAAATTATGAATAAAATCAATATTCCTTTCCGATTCGTAGAAAACAGAAGCGTTTCTGCAAGCAATTCTCGAAGCTGTAAGTTTTAATTTGGCTAAATATTCATTTTTAATGCCCCACAAAGACTCAGCAATTTCAGGTATCATTTCTTCTGCCCAATTTCTGTGAAAACGACAAAAACCGAAATTATCCAAAATAAGCTCTGCTTTTAGTCTTTCGGCATTAAGTTGTCCTAATGCTCTTGGATCAACGAAATCATTACCATAGTACATAAAATATTTGCCGTTTATGGGCAAAGGAGACAAAGCTCCGGGAGTCCAATACTGATTAGGAACCATCCAACCGTTTCTTGCAAAAGCATTGTAAACAAACAAATCCAATAAGTTTTTCCCTTTTTGTCGTGAAATTCTGCGTCCCCATTTTCTTGCACCTTCCGAAAAATCCATAATACCGCGTTTTTGAACTATCGAATCCAATACTTCTACTCCCAAATCGGCATTATACATTGAGTCTTCAACATTGTTGAAATTTGCGAGATTAAACTTCGGTTTTCCTGAAACTCCTATTTCGGCGGGATTTAAAAGACCTTTGTCGAGACATTCAAAAATCCACGCCACAGCACCGCCAATCGAAATAGCATCAAATCCGTATGCATCGCAATGATGATTTAATTTTTCGGCAGCTCTTTGGTCAAAAATTCCGGTTAAAGGTCCGAGAGTCTGATACGGTTCATAATCTTTTTTGTATTCATCTCTTGTTTTTTTACAAACTGCTGCACACGGCTCACCGCAATTGAACTGCGATTTTGTATCAATGGTTTCTTCGTTGAATTGTTTGAGATAATGTTCCAGAATAAGTTTTTTGTGAATATCTTTTCTTTCGTCGTCAGAAAGATAAATACTTTGATAATTCATAAAAATTGTTGTTCCGAAAGATTTAGCGTAATTCACTCCAAAAGTACCTCCGGTTTTGAAATTCGGGTCAAAGCGATATTTTGTAGTAGCTTCGATGTCTTTTGCAGATAATTTTTTCTGATATTTTTCGACAAACCATTCATTTGCAACATTTCTGTCTCTAAAATCATCGTCAATGTATGAACCACCATAAATAATTGCCACAATTCCGTGTTCCTGTAGCATTTTTGAACCAAAGCCCCCTCTTCCAGCCCAAGTTTCAACAAAAGTATTTTTTTCGTCTTTTACGGGAGCAGAACACACAGCACCACAATCTGTGGTCAATGCGGCTTCACCAACAGCCAATATTCTGGGAGGCGACGAATATTTGTGCTGAAAATTTTCCAAGACATAATCCAACAAAGCATAAACACCACCTCTGCCTTGTTTCCAGATATCTTGTACATTTACCGGAACCAATTCGACTTCTATTTCTTCGCCGTGTTCTCTGTTAAGGTATAAAATTGAATATTTAGAAGCTTTCCCGACAATAGACAATCCATTAATTCCCAGATTATCAAAAACTAACGAAGCACCCCCCATTGTTGAAATATAAAACCCCGACCAAGCAGGACCATTACCGGTAAAAATGAGACGATTTGAGCCCGGAAAGATTGAGCCGGCAAGCAAACCCGCTCCAATATTCAGACTATTGTATTTTCTTGATAAATGAATGCCCAAATCAACAGGTCCGAAAAAATCGCCGATTTTATAGCGTTGCAGTTTATAAAAACCTGTACCTGCATCAATAAAGAGGTTTCTTAGGAATGATTGCATATTTTTTTTATGCTAAAATAAACATTTTTTTGGAAAATAAAACTTTTTTCGGAAAATGTTGAATTAAAAACGAATTAGCCTCATTATTTTTTAGATGTTTTTTTAATATTTTTTTACCATCCAATAGTCATTAATAACACCAAAATTGCCATCAACGACCAAGGAATTAGACATAAAACACCAAAAAAAATGGAAAGGTTCAATTTTTTCTTTATTTTGTTATAATTCTGATGTTCTTTTGTTTTTTTTGAGTTTAACAAAATCAAACTTCCGATTACTGTAATAGCAATTAATATGGGGATTGCAATAAAAAAGGCAAATATCCAGAAAAATGGCATAATAACTAAACAAGCAATACCCAGAGCAAACAACAAATATGTGAAAAACATAATTTTATCTGATGTTTTATCCTTATCAATCGGGGTATAAATAATATTATTTAAGGAATTTGTTTCAGTTACAATGTCCGAATAAGGTAAAACAGGTTTTTCATAACAGGTTTTAACAGCAAAAGTATTATTTGCATATAACAAGCTGAAAATAAGTAATAAAAGGAACGTTTTAAATTTCATTTTTTTTGTTTTTTAAAAAGAAAAAACGTTTCGTAATGAAACGTTTTGTACCCGAGGCCGGAATCGAACCGGCACGAGATTACTCTCACTGGTTTTTGAGACCAGCGCGTCTACCAATTCCGCCACTCGGGCGAGTGTGTTGATAGTTTTTAAAGTTTATAACCTTAGAACTATTTTGGGATTGCAAAAATAATCTATTTTTATTTAACCAACAAAAAATTTTATTCCAATTTGCCAAAAAACTATAAAACATCACAAACTAATTCTTTTGATACACCATCAAAGCTGATTTATTGTCAAACGTTACAAGCTTTATGAACTTTTAGACCCTTTCAGGGCAAGCTTTACAAACTTTACGAAATTTTAGACCCTTTCAGGGCAAGCTTTATGAACTTTTAAACCCTTTCAGGACAAGCTTTACAAACTTTACGAACTTTCAACTAAAGCAATCCTTCCAGCAATTTAGCCATACTTACTTTTTCGTCAGCGACTTTTATAAGTTCATCAATGCTGATTCTTTCCTGCTCCATTGTATCTCTGTGTCGCAAAGTAACAGTGTTGTCTTCTTTTGTCTGATGGTCGATTGTTATACAATAAGGAGTTCCAATAGCATCTTGACGGCGGTATCTTTTACCGATAGAATCTTTTTCTTCGTAAATTACATTAAAATGAAGTTTTAATTTATCGAAAATTTTGTCCGCAATTTCAGGTAATCCGTCTTTTTTAACCAATGGTAAAACAGCAATCTTAACAGGCGCAAGTGCAGGCGGAATAGCCAATACAACACGTTCTTCACCTGTACTTTCAACTATTTCTTCTTTGTATGCCGCACACAGAATTGTCAAAAATGTTCTGTCTAAACCAATCGAAGTTTCAACTACATAAGGAACATAAGATTCATTGAGGTCAGGGTCGAAATACTGCATTTTTTTACCTGAAAATTCCTGATGTTGAGATAAGTCAAAATCTGTGCGAGAGTGAATACCTTCAACTTCTTTGAAACCCATCGGAAAATCAAATTCTATATCAAAAGCCGCATTTGCATAATGAGCAAGTTTGTCGTGTTCGTGAAAACGGTATTTTTCGTCTCCAAAACCTAAATTTTTGTGCCATTTAATTCTGAATTCTTTCCAATAGTTAAACCATTTCATCTCGTCGCCCGGACGCACAAAAAACTGCATTTCCATTTGTTCAAATTCACGCATACGGAAAATAAACTGACGTGCAACAATCTCGTTTCTGAAAGCCTTTCCGATTTGTGCAATACCAAAAGGAATTTTCATTCTGCCACTTTTCATTACGTTCAAAAAGTTTACAAAAATTCCTTGTGCAGTTTCGGGACGGAGATAAATTGTATTTGCAACTTCGCTTAAAGAACCCAATTTTGTTGAAAACATCAGGTTAAATTGTCTGACTTCTGTCCAGTTTTTTGAACCTGATTCAGGACAAGCAATTTCGTTGTCAATTATTATCTGGCGTAATTCTTCTAAATCGTTGTTGTTTAGAGCATTGATAAATCTTTTGTTAAGTTCGTCAATCTTGGTTTTGGTGCGAATGACATTTGGATTTGTTTCGAGAAACTGTACTTCGTTGAATGCATCACCAAATTTTTTCTTACCTTTTTCGACTTCTTTTTGAATTTTTTCTTCGAGTTTAGCTCTGAATTCTTCAATTAAAACGTCGGCTCTGTATCTTTTTTTGCTGTCTTTATTGTCAATCAAAGGGTCATTAAAAGCCGAAACGTGTCCCGATGCTTCCCAAACTTTCGGGTGCATAAAAATTGCGGCGTCAATTCCCACAATATTTGAATGCAACTGAACCATTGAACGCCACCAGTACTCTTTGATGTTGTTTTTCAGTTCCGCACCATTTTGACCGTAGTCGTAAACCGCACCAAGTCCGTCGTAGATTTCACTTGACGGAAATATAAAACCATACTCTTTTGAGTGAGCAATTATTTTTTTTAATAAATCATCTGACATATAATTAGTTATAAAGTTTGTAAAGTAATAAAGTTTGTAAAGTTCGTAATGTTTTTAACGTTATAAATCTTGTCCCATCGGGAACTAAAACATTGAGTGCAATGTCTGTACATAAATTTGAATAAATTTATAATCGCTTGCAAAAATAGAAAAAAATTCTTTAGTTTAAAGTTTGTAAAGTTCTTAATGTTAAAAGTTTGAAAAGTATAACAGAACAAACTTACTTTAAGAACTTTATAAACATTATGAACTTTCAACTTTCTTATTTTTCCCTCTTCAGTATATAATTTGCAAAATCGTAGAGAATTTTTTTCTTTTCGGTATCAATTCCTTTAATCAGTTCAATGTTTTTTAAAGCTTCGTTGTAATAAAATTCGATTTTCTTTTGAGCAATTTCAGGAATATTAAGTCTTTCGTATATTTTTGTAACTTCTTCGATTTTTCCTTCGGGATTTTTGGTTTGAGATAAAAACAACTTTTCGATTTTTCTTTTTAGGTCTCCTTGTGCAAGGTTTAATGCATTGATTGATAAGAAAGTTTTTTTGTTTGCAACAATATCATTTCCGATTTTTTTCCCGAAAACGTCAGAATTTGCAAAAGTGTCGAAATAATCGTCCTGAATTTGAAAAGCAAGCCCGAGATTTATTCCGAAATTGTAGATTTCATCAACATCCTGAACGGAAGCATCAGAAACAACAGCACCCAAAGCCAACGAACAAGCTAAAAGGACAGCGGTTTTGAGTTTAATCATCTGCATATAAGTCTCAATCGGCACATTTAAGACTGTTTCAAAGTCCATATCTAATTGCTGACCTTCGCAGACCTGCAATGCGGTTTTGTTTATAAGTTCCATAAGGGGTTTAAGTTTATTTTCGGGCAATTGTAGCAATTTTTGATAAACAAGAATCATCATTGCATCACCCGAAAGGAGTGCCTGATTAACATTCCATTTTGCGTGAACAGTCTGTCTATTGCGACGGACAAAAGAATTGTCCATAACATCATCGTGCAGAAGCGTAAAATTATGGAACATTTCAACTGCAAAAGCCGGAATTAAAGCAGTGTTCAGGTCTCCGCCAAAAACATCGGCAGTCAGTAAAACACATACAGAACGTATTTTTTTTCCACCTTCAAGTGCATAAATTACAGGTTCGTACAAGTCATTAACTTCGGCTTTGTAGCCTGCAAAAATATCTTTCAGATTTTCAATTACAAGTTGTTGGTAATGTTTTAATTGAGTCATAAAGTTCTTAAAGTTTGTAATATTATAAAGTTAATTGTTCTTTTTTATTGTTAGTTTAAATTCTTTAAGTTTAAAAACCTTTGCATCAATCATGTGTTTTTCAAATGATTGTAAAAAAATTATCAGAAACTTTTAGTTTCAGGTGAAAAACACATGAAACAGGCAGGTTGTCTCTGTCTCGGTTGCTACTGCCTCAATCAGGTGTTTTTCACCTGATTGTATCAACAAACATCTATAATTTTTTGTTTCAGATGAAAAACGACTGAAACAGGCAGGTCGCTATCATACCAGTCGATACTGCCTCAATCAGGTGTTTTTCACCTGATTGTAAAAAAACACATCTAATGCCTCAATCAGGTGTTTTTCACCTGATTGTAAAAAAAATTATCAGAAACTTTTAGTTTCAGGTGAAAAACGCATAAAACAAGCAAGTCGTAACTCTATGGTCGCTACTGCCTCAATCAGGTGTTTTTCACCTGATTGTATCAACAAACATCTATAATTTTTTGTTTCAGATGAAACACCCATGAGAACCTTAAAGTTCTCACACCAATAGAATGAAAA
>DYKL01000676.1 GCA_020722645.1 Acetofilamentum sp.
GCAAAATTAAAAAAATTTACAATCCCCCCTATATTTTGGATTGAGCCAAAAAAACCGCTGAATTTGTTATAAATTTACCGGCAAAAGAATGTCTGTTGATTTTATATGCTGTTAATGAGGGTACTTCATCACCCAACACAGCCGCATTTAAAATTTTTGACGGCAAAACAACCCAAAAAATTATACTAAATGCCAATAAAAACACAAGCGAGGCTATTAAAATCAAGGTAGAAGAATAAAGTTCTCTGTAACATTATTTTAACAATAAGTACTAAGATGTTCAGCAAGTTATCCTGCATTATTCATAAATAATACCAATTGTATTTTTTACTATGTTTAATGCCGATAATACTTGATAAACCTTGCCCCGATTATATAGAGGGGGATAATGAGACGAAGTCGAAATTGGACTATATTGAAAGTAAAATCAGTATAATTCGGGTAAAATATGATGGTAATTTTTTACTTCGTCAAAAATAATATTATTTCATTTTTTTTACTTTTAAAAAATTCAACGAAAAAAGAGTGTGTCAAGTTTTACAACGTTGTTTTTTTTTTTGCTTACTTTGAAGCAAAAGTAAAACTTTATTTTTAAACGGCAAAGGATTTTCTTTAAAAATTTACTTTAAGTGATTTTGTGTCGTCATTAGCTTCGCTGAGCACTTCGTGGTTCGGCAATACTCAAGTAAACTTGGTCTTGCACTCATTCCTAACAAAATTCAGGTTCAAGTTCAAACCCCCTTTAAGCAAAAGCTACGGGGCAGGCATTTTTCAATGGCGTTAGCAGGTGCTTTTACATTGATTTTTTTCGTAATTCTGAATGCCTTCCAGAAAGATTGTAGTTTATTAAAAAGTCGGTTAACCCGAAAAATTACTTCGTGATCTCCCTTTGGTCGGTTCACGAATTTTTCTAACAGCTTGTCCCGACTTGTTTCAAGAATTAACAAAAATCAGCCTGTCCCGACTTGCCTGCAAGAGCGGGACAGGCTCACAAATTATTGAATATGAAAAAATTTATGAACCGAGCTTGCGAGCTCAACAGC
>DYKL01000205.1 GCA_020722645.1 Acetofilamentum sp.
ACCCTACCCTTGCATTTTTTGTAAACAGATATTGAAAACCATAAATTATTTTTAAGACTAATTGCAGAAAAAATTTTTAATTAACAATCAGAATATCAGCTAATAAAAATTTTGCAAAAATATATTTGTTAAAAAATTTGCTATATGAAAAATATTTATCCTATCTTTGACCACACGTTTAGTCAAAAAATGCCAAAAACTGAAGAACAATACAAAGAAATCAGAAAAGAACGAAAAGAGCAGATAAAAGACGTTGCATTACAGCTCTTTGCAGATAATGGTTTTCATAACACATCAATACAAAAAATAGCTCAAAAAGCTTCTATTTCAAAAGGGTTGATTTATAATTATTTCGAAAGTAAAGAAGAACTATTACAAGAAATTGTAGAAGATTTTGTAAAAAATTCATATCAGGATTTTGACCCAAACAATGACGGTTTTTTAACTGATGATGAGTTTTATTTTTTCATTGAAAAAAGTTTTGAAACAGTTAAATCAAATCCTGTTCATTGGAAGCTTTTTATGGCTCTTAGTTTGCAACCGGCAGTAACTGAGTTTCTTATGAAAAGCACAAATGATTATGCAGTAAGAGTTTCCAAAACAATTTATGATTTTTTTGAAAGGAAAAAATGCAAAAACACTACCGAAGAAATTATGTTTTTTACGTCTTTGCTCAAAGGAACTATTGTTCAATTCATCTCTATGCCTGAAATTTTTCCTATTGATTTATTGAAAAATAAAATAATAGACTTTTATAAAACAAAATTTAATACTTAAATATTATGAAAAAAATTGTTTTTACACTCATGGTTTTAATTTTTACTTCGATATTTAGTTTTTCTCAAAATGCTGATGAAATAATTAAAAAAGCTTATGAAAAAACCGAAGGAAACTCTCAATATGCTGAAATGACAATGCAAATAGTAAGACCAAGATGGCAAAAAGAAATTAGCATAACTTTTTGCAGTTTGGGTACTGATTATTCTATGGTTCTTATTACAAACCCATCAAAAGACAAGGGACAAACATACCTGATGGTTGAAAAAGAGATGTGGATGTGGAATCCGACAATAAGCCGTATTGTAAAGCTTGGACCTTCAATGATGTCGCAGGGGTGGATGAATTCCGATTATTCTAACGAAGAACTATTAAACGGCGGTTCAATAATTGACGATTACGATAAAAAAATAACAGGCGAAGAAACTGTTTCCGGCAAAAATTGTTATGTTATTGAACTAACACCAAAAACAGGAACCACAATTATCTGGGGAAAACAAATTCTATGGATTACAAAAGATTCTAATATGATTTTGAAAACTGAATATTATGATGATGACGATTTTCTTGTTAAAACACACATTGCTTCTGATATTAAAATGATGGACGGCAGAGAAATCCCTACAAAATTTGAAATTATTCCCGAAGATACTCCAAACAATAAAACAGTCGTAATTATGAACAATATAAATTTCGACATTAAAGTAGATAAAAGTTTTTTCAATCAACAAAATATGCAAAAAGGAATGTCTTTAGAATTTCCAAAATAATCCGTTGAATAACATCACGATATGAAAGAAATCATCAAAATATCATGGAGAAATTTGTGGAGAAATAAACGTAGAACTATAATTACAATTTCATCAATTTTCTTTGCATTTTTTTATGCAATTTTAATGCGTTCATTTCAAATCGGAACCTATAATGTGTTAATAGACAATACTGTTTCTCAATTTTCCGGTCATTTGCAAATACAGGATAAATCTTATTTTGATGAACAAACAATTGATTATGCAATTCCGTTTACTGATGATTTTAAAAATATATGAGTACTGTCTAAAAAGTATAAACAATTTAGCTAAACAAACACAAATAGCTGATTATCAATAGTATAATAAATTTTTAAAAAATAACATTATTTCCTAATAATCAATGCATTAACTTTATGAACTCTATAGACTAAACTCATTTATAGATACTTTTGTTCTTAAGCAAGTATTTGTTGTGCTTTTTATTGTTTTCATAGTTCTGATATATGCAATTATTAAGATTAGAAAATTATAAGTTATAACAGCTTTAAGAACATAAATCTCTGATTTACTAACAAATATAAACTTTTTTAATGAAAGAATATTTTTTAATAGCTTGGCGAAATTTGTGGAGAAACAAACGCAGAACTTTAATCACAATTTCTTCGATATTTTTCGCTGTGTTTTTTTCAATTATTATGCGTTCATTTCAATTGGGAACATATTCACACATGATTGATAATATGGTTACTCAATTTACCGGTCATTTACAAATACAGGATATTGAATATGAAGACAATCAGATGATTGATTATTCAATTCCTTTCACAGATACAATTATTGACATTCTCGAAAAAAATAAAAATGTAGAATTCTACTTTCCAAGGATACAAACAGGAGCATTAGCTTCATCAGGAAAAAATTCAAAATTTGCAATTATAATGGGAGTTGATTATCTGAAAGAAAATGAACTGATGAATTTTAAAAGGAATATTGCACAATTTTATATTGATAGTATCGCATTAAATAACATTAAACAAAATATTGATTTACATAATTATAACGTTTTGAAAAAATTTAAAAATAAAGTTTTTTCAAACAAAGAAGATTTAAGGGAAGAATTACATTCAGTCGGTTTTGATACAGTAAATTTTGTTCAAATTGTATATCAATTCACAAAACTACCTGAATTAATATATGATGAATCAACAAACGATATAATAATCGGTTATAAATTAGCACAATATTTAGAACTAAATATCGGCGACAGCATAATTTTAATAGGACAAGGTTTTAGAGGGGCTTCTGCTGCGGGGAAATACAAAATTTCCGGTTTTTTGAATTTTCCGGCAGATGGCTTTAACGACAGGTTTATTTATATGCCTTTAAAAACATCACAACTATTTTTATCGGCTTATGAAACTAATTATAGTAATGACACAACTTTTTTTGTAAATTACTTAGCCGTAAACACTACACATCAGGCAAGCGTCAGAGAAAGCGACTATAAAAAAATTGTACAGGTAAAAACTGAACTTCAGCAAGAAATAAAAAACGAACTTATAACAGTTGTTGATTGGCATACTTTGAATAAAGATTTAATTCAGGGAATTGAAATGGATAACGAAAGTGGAAAAATTATGATTTTTGTTTTGTACCTGATAATTGCCTTTGGTGTATTGGGGACTGTTATGATGATGATAGCTGAACGTAAAAAAGAATTTGGAATGATGATGGCAATTGGTATGAAAAGAAAAGTACTTTCTTTAATTGTTTCGATTGAGATATTTTTTATGGGGCTTATTGCTGTATTGTCTGGAATTATTGTAACAGCACCGATAATATGGTTTGGACACAAATATCCGTTCAGATTGCGAGGACATGCAGCAGAATCAATGGATATGTACAACATTGAACCGGTTTTATCACTGCAAAGTTTCGATACATACATTTTGTCTCAATTGCTTGTAGTTGTTGTAATTGTAGCTTTTGTTCTTGTTTATGCTATGATTAAAATCAGAAAATTAAAAATTATAAACGCTTTGAAATCATAAAACAAACTATCTTTTGCTTTTTCGGATTTATAATCATTATTGTCCGAAACCTTATTTAGTGATTTGATAACTATGATTAAATCATATTAAAAAGTTCATAAAAATGACTACAGTGCAAAAACAAATGTCCATAGTCCTGCTGGAAGCAACTTGTTTGGATTATAAGTAATGTGACTATAAAATCACATTGTTCAATTAATTGCTCTTTGTTAATGTAATACTGACAATCAACTTTCAATTCAACAAGATATTTCCAATAAGACTGTCTGAGTTAAAAAAGACACTGAATATCTCACAAAAGACAATTTGTCTTAGTAATTGGTCTTCTTATAAAGATTTTATATAATAACTCATTCTGTTTCGGACAACAATGTTTCATAATCCGAAAACATTACAAATTAATAAATTAGGTAAATTCGGATTAAAAATCAAAATTAACTGTACAATAAGCTTTCAACATTATGACTATATACACTTAACAAACTTTATAAACTTTATAACTTATGCTACTTTCATTATCTTGGAAAAATATTTGGCGAAAACCTTCACGCTCGTTAGTCCTAATTGCTGCAATTGCAATAGGTTTAGCAGGCGGTGTTTTCACAATTGCTTTAGCTGACGGTATGTTAAAGCAACGAAATGAGGAAGTTATCAAACAACAATATTCACATTTGCAACTTCATCATAAAGAATTTTATGACAATCCTAAAATTAAAGACAGTATTTCAAATTCAACAGAAGTAATTTCATATTTACTTGATAGAGAAGACATTGTTGCATTAACAAGCAGAATAAAATTTTTAGGTATTGCTAATTCTTCTCGTTCGACACAAGGTTTAATGATTAACGGCATAAATCCCGAAGACGAAAAAAAAGTTACATCTGTTTACGAATGCCTTATTGACAGTTCTAGTGTATATTTGTCCGAACAAAGCCAAAATGAAATTATCATAAGTACAAAAATAGCTCAAAATTTAATGCTTGTTTTTTATCAGTATAACGAAAAATGTAAAAATGAACTTATAGAAATTAAATTTGACCCCGCAATTTTAGAGAAATTAGAACCGATAATAGACATTTTGATACGGTCAAAAGCATCTTTTAAAGATTCTCTAAGAACCTATTTAAGCTCCGAAGAATATGAAAAATATGCGGAAATTATAACAGAACAATCAAGCCAGTATAGTTTGAATAAAAAAATTATTATTAGATTTAATGATATTGACGGCAATTTGGTAGATGAAGCCTTTAAAGTTGTCGGAATATACAAAACAAGCGACGCAATGTTCGATAATATGAACGTTTTTGTCAACAAAAAATATATTGCCGGATTGTTAAATGTCCCATATAACACTTCAACTGAAATTGCAGTCATTACAAATGATTTAAAAACTGCGAAAAAGACTACATCAGAAGTAAAAGTTAAATATAAAAATCTTTTAGTTGAAAGTTATTTTGATTTAGACCCGATGTCTGTTTGGCAGAATGAATTTATAACAATTTTTTATAACATAATTGTTGCATTTATTCTTTTTGCTCTGTCTTTTGGCATTATAAACACGGTTCTGATGTCAGTAATGGAACGAACAAAAGAGCTTGGAATGGTTATGTCAATAGGAATGAAAAAAAGTAAGGTTTTTTTGATGATAATGTATGAAAGTGTTATGATTTCATTGACAGGTGGAGTAATTGGAATGCTTATCGGAGCATTTGTGAGTATTTATTTTGGTAAAAACGGTATTGATATTTCAATGTATTCAGATGCAATGGAATCTTTTGGAATGGACACAGTAATGTATCCAAACTTAGAACTCGATTTTTTCATAGGAATTACAATACTCGTAGTTATTACCGGCATATTATCGGCAGTATATCCTGCAAAACGCGCTTTAAAATTAAATCCTTCTGAAGCTTTAAGAAGCGATGCATAATCAAATTCAGATATTGGTTTAAACCTGTTGCTTTTTTCGGTGGGGACACCGACAAAAGCGTGTATTAAAGATATTTCAGGCGTCCATACCTAAAATTTCAAGGGTTTTAAACCAAGCCCCAAATTCAAAAATTTACAATAATTTAAAACCCTTATAAAAATGGCAATAATTGAAATAAAAACCGTTAATAAAATTTACAAAACCTCCGAAATTGAGGTTCATGCTGTTAGAGATGTTGATTTAAACATAGATTCAGGCGAATTTACAGCTATTGTTGGCCCTTCTGGTTCAGGTAAAACTACATTATTAAATATGATAGGCGGTTTAGATGATGTAACAAGCGGTAATATTATAATTGACGGCGTAGATATTACAAAACTGAAAGATTCGGAAATGATTGGTTTTCGAAGGAAGAACATTGGTTTTGTTTTTCAGGCATATAATCTTATTCCGGTTTTAACAGCTATCGAAAATGTCGAATTTATAATGAGTTTGCAAGGAAAACCTAAAGAAGCAAGACGAAAAAGAAGTATTGAACTGTTGGAAGCTGTTGGTTTGGGTGAAAGAATTAACAGTCGTCCTTCAAAATTATCAGGCGGGCAACAGCAAAGAGTAGCAGTTGCAAGAGCATTGGCTTCTAAACCGAAATTTATACTGGCTGACGAACCCACAGCAAATCTAGACTCTGTTTCGACAACAAAACTTCTTGAAATTATGCGTGATTTGAACAAAAAAGAAGATATGACTTTTATATTTTCAACTCACGATAACAGAGTAATTGAGCAAGCACGAAGAGTTGTTACACTTGAAGACGGTAAAATTATTTCTGATATTACAAAGTTATAATTCATTAAACTTTTGTTTTTTATAAACATAAACAACTTTATTTAAAGTATTTTATAAGTAAAATTAAAAAGTTTTATATATCAATAATTCGTTAATTTTTCAATTAGCGTCATCCTGAGTGATAACGAA
>DYKL01000206.1 GCA_020722645.1 Acetofilamentum sp.
GGCACATTGACTAATTGGCTAATTGGCACATTGGCTAATTGGCACATTGACTAATCGGCTAATTGGCACATTGGCTAATTATCACATTGACTAATCGGCTAATTATCAAATTGTTTAAATAATAAATTATGTTAGAAGAAATAATAAAAAGAAATCGTTCATACAGAAGATTTGACTCTAACCATAAAATTACTGAAAGTGATTTGTTAAAAATTATTGATAATGCAAGATTTACTGCTTCTGCCAGAAATCAACAAATACTCAAATTCAAAATAATAGCAGACAAAAGCGGTTGTGATAAAATATTTCCGCATTTAAAATGGGCTGGTTATCTGAAGGATTGGTCAGGTCCAAATGAGCGGGAAAGACCAACTGCATATATTATAATCTGTGCCGATAAATCACTGATTGACAACAACATAAACAACTGGATTTACACTGATTTAGGAATAACAGCTCAAACAATAATGTTGCAACTTGCAGAAAAAGAATTAGGAGGCTGTATGATTGCTGCATTTAATAAAACTGAAATCAGCAAACCTTTAAATTTTTCAGACGAAATTGAAATTCTTTTGGTATTGGCAATAGGAAAACCAGCCGAAAAAGTAACGATTGTAGAAAAGGAAAATTTAGATGATATAAAATACTGGCGCGAAGAAGATGTTCATTATGTCCCTAAAAGAGCGTTGAAAGATGTTATTTTAGTTTAATTCCCATAACTGTAATATCATCTCTTTGTTGTTCGCTTCCTTGCCAGCTTTTAAGCTCTTTTTCAAGAATTTCATGTTGAATTTTAACATCGCTGTGAGCGATTTTTGACAATAAATTTAAAAAATTTTCGGTTCCGTATCTTTTTCTGCTTGAGTTGTTCTGGTCAATAAAACCATCAGTAAACATATAAATCATATCATCTTTTTTTAAATCAAAATACAAATTCTCGAAATTTTCATCGTGTTTGATTTTTGTATATCCTCCTACAGATCTGTTAGTTCCTTTATATCTATCAATTTTTTTAGTTTCACTGTTATAAACGGCAAGAGGTCTTTTTGCACCGGAGAAAGTTGCTTTATAGGATTCTCCGTTCTTTTCAATCAAACATATTGCGGCATCCATACCATCGCTGAATATTTCATTATCAATGCTTAAAAGTTTAACTATGTTGAAGTTAATATATTTTAAAATATCAGCAGGGTTGTAAATTTTTTCTTCTGCAACAATTTCAGACAATAAACGATTGCCAATCATAGACATCAAAGCACCCGGAACACCGTGTCCTGTGCAATCCACAACTGCAAAAAACACTTTTTCAGGTTCATTGTTTTTAGAAGCAACATTAAGATACCAGTAAAAATCGCCTGAAACAATATCTTTTGGTTTAAAAAGTATAAAAGTTTCAAAAAATTTGTTTAATTCTTTTTTTGAAGGAAGCACAGCAAACTGAATTCGGGTTGCATATTTAATGCTATCAGTAATGTATTCGTTCTGAGTTTCAATTTTTTCATTTTTTTCTCTTAACTGGTCTCTTTGAGCAGTAAGTTCGTGGTTAGCAGTTTTTAATTCATCGCTTTGAGCTTCAATCTGAGCATTTTTTAAAGATAAAGCCTCGCTTAAACGTTTTTTTTGTTTAAAATTTCTGTAAACGTAGATTACAATAAAAATAATCAAAGCAACAATAACGATAAGTAAACCGATAAAACGTTTTTGTGATTTTATTGTTCCTTCCATTCCCGACATAACTTCCTTTTGCTCTTCAATTTGAGTTTCTCTTTGTTCAATTTCCTGATTAAGAGTTTCAAGCCGGTTAAAATTCTCTGCCATCAGTTGTTTTTGTTCATAAATTTTTGCCTTTTGTAATTCAATAGAGTCTTTTTGAACATCAAGAACGGCAAGTTTTTGTTTGAGAATAGTTTGTTGCAGAATAATCTCTTCCTGAAGTCTTTCAAGATTTTCGTTTTGAGAAGAAAGAATATTTTTTTGTTTTTCAAATTCAGACATTAAACTGTCGATTGACTTTCTTCTTTTTTCTATTAAAAATACTTGTTTTTCAATTTCCTCCTGTTGTTTAATTATAAGTTTCTGTTGTTCGGAAAGCTTTAGTTCTTGTTGTTTAACTAATTCTTTCTCTTTCTGTAGTTCCATTTCCTTGATTTTGTATAATTCTTTCATATCAAGTTCAGTTCCTCCAAGAATAAGCAATTTAGGCAGGATTGTCAGGTTTTGCCCAAGAATGTTATCTTTGTTCAATTCAAAACTGACTTTGTTTTCAAGGTTAACAAAATTCAGCATAACATATATCAGCCTATCACTGTTGTCTGATATCAATAAAATCGGTTTAGTTATAATATCGTAGAAAACACTTTTAATCAACTCATTTTTATCGCTTGTAATATAAAGCACTTGTGGATTAAAATATTCAACAGAATTAAAATCATTAGTATGAAAAATTTCAATTTTATGTCCTCTGACATCTTTTGTGTTAGACAAAACTTTAAGGTACGGAATTATAGAAGTATCCTGACCATAAACAGCAATTTTAAAATTCTCAAAATTATTTTCATCAGGCCATTCTATATTTACAATAAAGTTATAAATATATGCAGCTTTTATTTGAGGGTCGGAATATTGTTGCGAAAATAAAATAAAAGGATTTATAAATAATACTATAATTAAAATTTTCCTCATTGAAATATTTCAATTTTATTTTTTTAAGAAATTGTTCAAAAAATCTCTAAATAACCTAAAAATCAACAATTTTAATCAAACAAATATCGTACAAAAAAAAATATTAAAAAAATTTTTTTTAATAAATGCAACTTACTTTAACTTTGTTATGTCTAAATAGCAAAGTATGAATGAAAAAGAATTATTAGAAAGATTAAAAAAAAGAGACAGCACAGCTCAAAAATATTTATTCGACAAATATTCGGCATTGTTCTACGGGATTTGCTTAAGATATGCTTATACAAATGATGAAGCAGAAGATATTTTGCAAGAAGGATTTTTAAAAATTTACATGAATATCAAAAAATATTCAGGTTCAGGTTCTTTTGAAGGCTGGATGAAAAAAATCATCATCAATAATGCGATAAACTATTATCATAAAGACTACAAATACAGGCATTATTCTGATATTAAAGACATTGGAGATGTTGCTGATGACATAGAAGTTGATGAATATGATTTAAGTCACGAAGATTTGTTGAAAGTTATTCAGGAGTTGCCTCCCGGATATAAACAAGTTTTCAATTTATATGCAATAGAGGGATACAAACACAAAGATATTGCTGATATAATGGAGATTAGTGAAAACACTTCAAAATCGCAATATCACAGAGCAAAAAAAATACTGGTGGACAAAATACACAACTTGATTGCTGCCAGAGAAAATAATATAAAAAACAGATTAGCAAACAATTAACCGCAAATATTTTATTATAAACAAGATGGAACAAAACATTGAAAAATTATTTAAAACCAAATTTGAAAACTATTCGCAAAAACCACCTTCAAATTTATGGAACAAAATCCACAGAGGTTTAAAGAAAAAATATTTTTTTAAAACATTTACAATTATTACTTCTGCAATAATAATAATTACTACTGTAGTATTATTTCTCGGAAACCAAACAAATGTTATTAATAAACCCGAAAAATCAGACAAATTAATTGTTAATAACCGACAAATAGAACAAGATAATAATATTGCAAATGAAAACATAGAAAAAGACAATGTGTCGGATAACAATGAAATTGGGCAGAAAGTAATTACAGCAAAATCAAATGTTTTATATGTTGATTTGAATTCTGACAGTGCTGTATTGGTTTATAAACCTATTGAAAATAAAGACGACAACAATCAGGAAGGATTTGCTCTTTCACCTAATTATGGCTGTACTCCATTGACTGTCAGATTAGAAAATTCAAATACTGATTATGAAGAGTTAAAATGGATTGTAAATAACAAAGAATACAAAAATACAGATATTGTTGATGTTGAAATTGATAAACCCGGTAAATACGAAGTTTTATTGTACAGACAAGATAATGGAACATCATTTTGGTTTTATGATTCAATTTTCGTGGAACAAACTCCCGTAGCTGATTTTGAAATCTCTGAAACACCTTTTGTTAACAAAAAAGTTGTTTTTGACAATCTAAGTTTTGATGCACAAAATTATATTTGGTTCGTTAATAATCATAAAATTTCGAACGAATTTGAACCAACTTATGTATTCGAAAACGCCGGCACGTATAAAATAACTTTGATTGCATTAAACGGCAAGAATTGTTCGGATACTGTATATAAAAATGTAAGTGTAGAAATACCTGCAGAAAAAATAGTATTTCCGTCCGCATTTAAACCAAATATTTACGGTTCAAACGGAGGTTACTATTCTGAAAATCAAAGAGTAAACGAAGTTTTTCATCCGGTTGTTTTTCAAGATGTTGTTGAATTTGAAATGGAAATCTACAATCGTCAGGGATTAAAAGTTTTTGAAACAAATAATATCAATATCGGCTGGGACGGATATTATAAAAATACACTTGTAAACGTTGATGTTTATGTTTATTATGCAAAAGGTAAATTTGCAGATGGTGAAGATTTTTCAAAACAAGGCAGTGTTACTGTAATTTACGAAAAATAAAATTTATTGTTTTTTAGAGTTAAGAGTAAAGATTTTAAAATTTGTCTGTACTCAATAAAAATGTCTGATTTTTAATCAGACATTTTTTTGTTACCACTCTTCCTCTTCTTTTATTACAAGTCCTCCGGTTTGTTCAATCCAAATTATAAAAGTCTGACCTTTGTTCAGTATTTTCACAAAATGAGGTGCTGAAACATAAAAACTTCTGACACCGGCTTCTTTCGCTTTTTTCTCGTCATTCATCATTTCAACAATTTCTTTCAGCCTTTCGTTGTATTTTTCGGTGCTGATGCCGTAAAGATTATCGGAATTACGATTAAAAACATACGGCACTCCAGTACTGTCAGCAACATTGAGCAAAATACCTTCTTCCTGAGTCATCTTCTCGGTGAAAATCATATAAGGCAGAGCTATGTTAATTTCTTCTCCGTTTTCAACAAAAATGTAGTCAAAATTCATAACAAAGGTATTAATGTAAATCTCATTACCGCTTAAATTTATTTCTTGATTTTCAGGAACATAGCCATTGCTTGCATAATCAAAAAAAGTGATTTTCAATTTTGTAGAATCTAAGAATTTATTGTAATCCAAAATTTCTACTTTTGCAACTTTATATCTTTGATTTAAGTTTTTGACAACCAATTTCATCTCTTTTATTTTTTCGTTATTCGAAATGAAAGTGTCAATAGTCGAAAAAGTTGTTGATAGTCCTACAATTGCCAGCATAAGAAATAATGTAACAATCAGAATGGTTATGTTTGCAACAATTTTTGCGAATATTTTGCTTAATTCTTCAAAAATTATTATTAAAAAATCAGAAAAAGGAACTTTGTTTTGATTTTTAGCTGAAATATATGCTAATTTTCTGTCTTTTAATTTATTATGTATAATAAAAAACAAAAACAAAACAAGAAAAAGCAATAAAAATATAAAACCTGATTTTGTTGTAAACAAATAAAGAATAAATTCTGAAATAGGTTTCAAAAACCAGTTGATTTTTTGTAATAATTGATGTGCTTCGTTCATTTATTTATGTTTTGGATTGTTTTGCTTCGTGCCTCGCAATGACATTTTGTTTCATTGTTCTATTGTTCTATTGTTTCATTTGCTTCGTACCTCGCAATGACATTGTTACATTGCTTCATTGCTTCATTTGCTTCGTACCTCTCAATGATGTTTTGCATTGTTGCATTTGCTTTGTATGCTTTGCGTCATTGCGAGGCTTTGCAACGCAATCTCGAACCCAAACCGGTTCTTCGTAGGGTCTGCTTCGCAAAGCCTCGCAGAGACGTTGTACCTTGCAATGACATTTTGCTTCGTTCCTCGCAATGACGTTTTGCATTGTTGCATTTGCTTTGTACGCTTTGCGTCATTGCGAGGCTTTGCAACGCAATCTCGAACCCAAACCGGTTCTTCGTAGGGTCTGCTTCGCAAAGCCTCGCAGAGACGTTGTACCTTGCAATGACATTTTGCTTCGTTCCTCGCAATGATGTTTTGCATTGTTGCATTCGTCATTAATATATTGCCCCGCTGGGGCAAAAGGTTTTGGTTTATTTTTTTACAAATATTAAGCCCCACTGGGGCGTTTTTTATAAATAAACTACAATGTCATCATTTGTCATTCATAATTCATTGTTACATTGTTTATTCGATTACTCGACAAACTATGCACTATGCACTATTAACTATGCACTATTAACTATGCACTATTAACTATGCACTATTAACTATGCACTATGAACTATGCACTATGAACTATGCACTATGAACTATGCACTATTAACTATGCACTATGAACTATGCACTATTAACTATGCACTATGA
>DYKL01000207.1 GCA_020722645.1 Acetofilamentum sp.
GTTGCTACAAAAAGCAGTTTTTTCTTAGCTATCGCCTGTAAAACCTCAAAAGTTGTAAGTAAGTTCCGCTTAATTACGAATTTGATTTTAAAAGCACAGGATATTGACAGCCTTGAAAATTTGCTGCAAAATACTACTGATACTATTCAAAAAATGGAAATTTTGGAGCAACTTTCATCGTCATCAATGGCAAAATCTCCCGAAAAATGTAAATCTTATGCCTTTGATTTGTATGAACTTGCTGTTCTGAATAAAAATCAAGAACAACAGGCAAATGCTTTTTATATTATCGCAAAAAGTTTTTATTTTCTTTCTGAAATGATTCTTCCATATTTTTTTTAAAAAAATCCTTATCAATATACAAAAAACTTGATAATGATAAAAAAACGGCAGAAATATACGATAAGATAGGTTCATGCTATTACAGCGGGAAAGCGGATTATAAAATTGCACTTAAATATTATCTGCGAGGTCTTGAAATCAACCAAAAAAATAACGACAGTATAGGAATTGCATATTCCATGAACAATATGGGGAATATTTACTATCGAATGGGAAAAAGAGACAAAGCACTTGAAACATATTTACAGGCATTACAATTTGCAGAAAACAACAGTGATAAAAAAATAATTGCAATTTTGTTGAATAATATTGGAACCGAATATGCTTTTAAAGAAGAATACGACCTTGCACTTGAATATCATCACCGAGCTGTTGAAATTAAAAAGGAAATAAATAATTTAAGCAGTCTTGCAGTAACTTATATGAGCATTGGAAGTATTTTAAAATATCAGAAAAAATTTAATGAAGCACTGATTTATTACAACAAATCTCTTGAAATATTCGAAAAAGGCTCGAATAAAGAATATATAGCAACAATTTTGAACTATATTGCAGCACTTTACGAAGCTAAAAATGATTATTTAACAGCTGTAAGTTATTTGCAGAAATCTCTTGAAATTGCCCAAGAAATCGGTTCGAATAAACTTATTGAGAATAACTGCAAAGGTCTTGCAAGTTTGTATGAAAGATTAAACAATTTTGAAAGAGCTTATTTTTATAAAGAAAATATACTGTTATTCATGATTCCATATATAGTGAAGAGAGCAACAAAGCATTACAGGAAATGCAGGTGAAATACGAAACCGAACAAGAGGAAAAAGAAATTGAGCTTCTTGAACGTGATAATCGTATATCTAAACTTGAAATTGAAAAGGAAAAATCAAAAGCCGAAAATTTAAAAATTTTGTTGGTTTTATTGTTTGTATTGATTGGTTTTTCTATTGTTGCGTTGATTTTAATATATAACAGATATAAATTTAAACAAAAAGTTAATAAAATATTAGAAAGTAAAAATTCAGAACTTGAATATTCACTGAAAAAATTGGCTGAATCTGAAAAAAATTTAAGGGAATTAATTGCAACAAAAGATAAATTTTTTTCAATTATAGCACACGATTTAAGAAGTCCACTGGGTTCATTAACATTGGTTACCGAGGTTATAGATCAGAATTTCAATGAATTGGATGTACAAAAAACTTCATATCTTATTGGAAGTATAAACAAAGCAGCAAATAATTTGCTTGAACTTGTCGAAAATCTTTTGTTCTGGGCATCAACTCAAACAGGTAAGATTTCTTTTAACCCTGAAAAAATTAACCTTTCGCAAATTATCAAACAAAATATATCTTTGCTCAAACTGACTGCCGATAAAAAAAATATTACACCTTAAATCCGTAAGTCTATACTTATATATCTGAAATTCAGTCAGGTGAGATACTTACAGTACAGGCACCTGACTGGTGCAAACTACATGTTGCAGGTGTTTTCACCTGCAACCACTTACGAAAAAACTTGCGGATTTAAGGGAATATAATAATATTCATTGGAAGGAAATCGCTGGGATGCGTGATATTTTGATTCATGATTATATGGGGGTTGATATTGAAGCTGTTTGGGAAACTGTGACAAAATTTATTCCAGAATTAAATAGTGATATTGAAGATATAATTAATGGAGCTTAGTTTAGCTTTTATATCATTAATTCATTTTTGGGTGTTTCTAATTTTTAAATTATTTTATTTTGAAAACAAATGTGCTAAAGTTATTTGCTGTTTTTTTGCTGTTTTTTAATAGTTGCATACAAATGGTAAAAATTGAGACTTTGGAGGGAAATAAATATAAAATAATACAAAATCGTAGCTTTAATAGCACAAAATATAACTTAATATTAAAATATATATTAGATCAAGATAGTATTTCAACTGCTTTACAATTAAACCAAATTTCAAAGTGGAGTTATCCAAAACCAATAGTATTTTATGATTTATCAAAACAATTTTATGGACAAAAAAATTTATTAGGATATTACAAAAATGAAAATGATTACTGTGGTCCAATTTATTACTCAGATTCGTTTTATATTGAATTCAATACAGGACTGCAAAAGAATTTGATAATAAATAGTTCTGAAAAAAATAATAATGAATATTTTATAGAAATTCTATATCCTGACTATAACTCAAAAATTATATCAAATAGAGTAAAAAGAGCATTATTTACTTTTTCTTTCAAAAAAAGGGAAATTAAAGTATTAACGACTAAATATGAGAATTATCCTAAACAAATCTTATCAAAAAATGAAAATGAGTTTGAAAAAATATCCTTTGAAGATAAATGTATTTTGGAGCATATTTTAAAACGGATGTTTGCCAAAACCCGAAACACAACACATTTATAATCAATAAATTACATAAAAATAACACTTCGTTTAGTGACCACAAACGAAACTTATTGATAACAAATGGATTGCAAAAATAAATTTTTTTCAAATATAAAACAATTATTGACCACAAAAAAATACTTTTTTTCTGTCATTTTATTTATTTACAGACACTTATCTTGTTTTTCGGGCAAACATCCGTTAAAAGATACAATTGTAATTAGACTATTGGAATTAGAAAATGAGGAAATAATTATTCCAGTTAGAATATATGACCCTTTCAGTAAAATAAAAAATTGCTATTTTACTTTCAAATCAAATATTAATGACAAAAAAATAACTGATACTGTTTTTGTCAGCAACAGTTTTCCTGTTTGTTATAATACAGGTAATTACAGAGATATTTCAATTTTGCATTATGAAAATAAAGATTCAACATATATATTCTTATAGCTGTAGGTGGAAGTTATTGTTTTAATCTTAATAATACAATCTTATTACTTACAGTAAAATATACGATTAAGAATGGAATATTGAAAGAAATATCAAAGGACTATTATGGATATTAAAGAATGTCTTGTTTTGTTATTTCGACAAAATGAATTGTAAAAACTTATACTCGTCAAATTCTTTTATTTTTAAAAATTTTTATATTTCGGAGATTTTAAAAAGTTATTGATGTCAAGAAAATTATTTTTTTTTATAATTTTTATTTCAAATTGTTTAAGTTTTTATGCCGATAATGTTGATAGCTTAAACAATATTCTCAAAAATATTGAAGAACCAAAAGATAAGGCTACTATATATAATAAATTAGCAAATGAATTTATTGGTTACGATAATAAAAAAGTCTATGATTATGCTGATTCTGCTCTTCTTATCGGTCTGGAAATCAACAATAAATATATCATAGCAAATGCATACACAAATAAGGCAAATTCATTTTTTTATGCCGGTGATTTAGATTCTGTATTGTTTTATTATGATTTATCGTACAAAGAAATTTTACAAACAAATGATGAAGATGAAATTGCGGCTTCTTTAAACAGACTAGGTTTAATTTATGAATCCAAATGTGAATTTAAAACGGCTTCGCAATATTATCTTGATGCTCTTGAAATATATGAGAAAACAAATAATTCAAAAGGTATAGCTGATGTGTACAATAATTTGGGAATAATTAACGACCACATGCAAAAATTTGATGTATCTATTGATTATTACAGAAAATCATATAATATATACAAAAAAATTAAAAATCAGGAGGGACAGGCTAAAACACTCAACAATATTGCAACTGTTTATAATGACTTAAATCAATTAGATACAGCTCTGATTTATTTTAAAAAAGCTCTCGACATTTTGATTTTAAATAATAATAAAACGGAAATTGCAGTTGCTATGAACAACATAGGTAATTTGTTTTTCCGAAAAGAAAACATAGATTCTGCTTTATATTACCTAAATACAGCACTTAAAATCGATATCAAAATTGGATATAAACCCGGTATCGCAAGCGGATACGAAGATATAGCCAAAATTGAACTGAAAATAGGAGATATTGACAAAGCTCTTAATTTTTTACATAAAGCATTGAAAATCAGATATGAAGTTGGAAACACCCTTTCGATAGCAAACACAATGCATATTATTTCTGAAGCATACAAACAAAAACAAATTTTTGACAGTGCTTTCTACTTTTTTTCCAGATATAATGAACTTAAAGACAGTATTATAAATCAGGAAATGGAACTAAAAATTTCTGAACTGCAGCTTAAATATACATCTGAGAAAAAAGACAAAGAAATCCAACTTTTAAAAAAAGACGCACAAATCAACAGTAATTTAAAGATTTTGTTGCTGATTATTATTTCTGCATTGATTGTAATTTCCTTTTTAGCTCTTTATCTGCTTAAAATTAAATCTAAATTACTTGAAAAAAACAAACTTTTGATGCAACAACAAGAAGAAATCAGCAATCTTGCCGAACAAAAACATATAGCCGAAAAAAAATTACTTTCAGAGGAAGTCGCTAAACAACAGGAAATAAATAAATTACAACAGGAAAAGTTTGATTTCGAAATTCAGCATAAAAACAGAGAGTTGATAACTTCGACAATGCACTTGCTCAATAAAAATAAAATGCTGGCTGAAATACAAAAAAATTTAGATGATTTAATTGCAAATGCCGAATTACAATCACAAAAGATTATTAAACAAATCAATAAACAAATTGTTTCAAACATTAACCTTGATTCTGATTGGGAAACATTCAAAAAGCATTTTGAGGCTGTAAATGTTAACTTTTTTGAAAATTTACAACAAAAATACCCTGACTTAACTAAAGGTGATTTGAAAATTTGTTCTTATCTGAAAATAAACCTTACTTCAAAAGAAATAGCACAAATGCTTAATATTTCTTTGAGCGGTGTGAATAAAAAAATATATCGTTTGCGAAAAAAGTTCGGTATTGATTCCAATACAAGTATTACAATTTTTTTAATGGATTTTTAATAATTTGTCCATTATTCTGATTGCGTAAACATCTAATATTTAAACAACTTACCTGCATTTTTTTTAATGTCCTATTATTGTCCTATACTAAAAGTTGATTTCCATATTTTATTAATTTATATTTGTTAAGAAACTTTAATCATTGTGTTATGAAAACAAAAAAATTTTTTATAAGCCTCTTTTTTTTACTTTTTATATTCGAGTCATTTTCGCAAAACGTTGCAATAAATACAACCGGAGCAGTCCCAGATGGTTCTGCAATGCTTGATGTGTCATCAACTACCGGCGGTTTGCTTATTCCGAGAATGACAACCGGCGAAAGAACTGCAATAGTTACTCCTGCAACCGGTTTAATGGTGTTTGACCTATCGACCGGCTCTTTTTGGTATTTTAACGGCACTATTTGGGATCAGTTTGCTACAGGAGGCGGTAGCGGAACTCTTGACGAGGCTTATGACTGGGGTGGGGCAGGTTTTGGCAGAACTATTACCTCTGATGCTGGTGCTGTTGAAATTTCAAATGGAACTGATATTATAAATTTGGGCAATTCAGGTAGTTCTATTGTAGATATTAGCTCCACCAACAAAGGTTTTCTTGTTCCCCGCGTTGCTTTAACCGGTACTACAACCCCAATTAGTGCTGCAAAGACAGAAGGGTTATTGGTTTACAATACATCAACTTCCGGTTTGTATCCGACTAAAGGTTTCTATTATTGGGACGGAACTGACTGGACCCAGCTTGGTGGTAGTTCCGGAAGTACGTGTAACACTCTTTGGGATGTTTATGATTGTGGTGGTCCGGGTGCCGGTAGAAGTGTAATAGCTAATAGTGGCTCTGTTCATATAGGATTAACTGCCGCTTCTACTACAGACAATGCCGCGCTTTCTCTTAGTGTTATATCAACTGCTGCTTCTAATGCCAAATGCCTTGATATTTCTCAAACAGGATATGGTTATGGTATTTATGCCAATTCATCACAAGGAAGATACCCGCTGATTTATGCTTCAATGCACAGTAGTGGTTCTTCTTACAAAGTTGCAGCTATTGAAGGATACAACAATTCTTATGGTAGTGCAATTTATGGGCACGTAAGTTCAGGTTATTTAGATTCCTATGGAATATTTGGAGAAAATACTTCTGTTTCAGCGAATACTTATGCTATATATCGGAACTTACTTACAACTTTTCAGGTTTTACAGGCGATAGCTAAGAAAA
>DYKL01000677.1 GCA_020722645.1 Acetofilamentum sp.
TCTTGACTTCATTTTTTTTTTGGTAGCATTAAACGAAATTTAATTATTAAAAAAAATTTTAGGAGGAAAAAATGACAGATACAAACTCACAAGAAAGACTTAACAAAAGAGAGGAATTAATTCAAAGAGGAATAGAATATTTTCAAGGTATTAAAGATTTTTGGGAAAATATAAGTGAAAAACCAGGAAAACATTTAAAAAGTGCTATACAACAACCAGGAAAACATTTAAAAAGTGCTATACAACTTTTGAAAAATAGAGACGAAGCAGCGATATTAATGGTTTTGTCTGGAACTACGATTGGGCTTGGTATGGCCAAAGAAGTAGGTATTGCACCTGAATTGTTTGATGCATTATCTACATTTGGAAATCAATCACCTGAATTGCTCAAAGGTCTCCTTGGAGATCCTGAAGCAATCAAAACTTTGGCAAATGAGTTTGGAGCAGATTTTATGAGAATTCTTCAATATGCTGGTAATCAAACTCACCCTGAAATGACCTCAACTCTTTATGAAAGTCTTAGTATGATTAAAGGTGCAACAGAACAAGCACTAATACAATTAGTAAAAGAAAATCTAGCTGAGTCTTATAAAGAATTTCAAGAAGCATTATATAGAACATTGGAAATGTTCAAAGCTTTTGGTGGAAATTTACAAGATCTGTTTAATTATGCAAAAGAAACTGGAATATTTCAAGATTTACAAAATTTTCTTGAACAAATAGCACCTACACGAGATTTGCCAGAAAATTTCATACGAAATATAAACTTGTTATGCACAAAATTCAACATACAATTAATAACCATACCAAAAAAATAATAAGCTCATTATATAAAAATTTTATTTAATCTTAGTTTAAAAGGGAAAATATAAATTAAAGTTTTGTAAATAAAAATTCTATTTACGAAATTTGTAAAATAAAAATATTTCTATCACAAATTATAGTATTTCAAATTTTCAAATTTTTTAGCTCTCTTTTACTCCCAAAAGTTCTGCTAACCTGTTTTTGTCAAAACCAACAATATATTCAGCATCA
>DYKL01000678.1 GCA_020722645.1 Acetofilamentum sp.
TTGCGACAGCAATACCGGTGTGAGAGGTCTGAAAGTGAGCAATCTTGCTCATTCTCTTCCTACTCGATTATAGCCATTTTTTTTTATTCTATCATCAAGTCATCTTGTTTATTTTTAAATGCTTTCTGTTTTAATTCACCTGTTGCGATGATTTTCTGATAACCTTTGTTTTTCAAACCGTTTGTTAGTTTTTTATCCAACGACCAAAGTTTTCCGTCTGTAAATTCTGTTAATGCAATAAATGCCGTATCATTTTCATCTACGTCTTTTGTAAGTTCAAAGGACTTTTGCCAAATCTCTTTCGGTATTTGATTTTCGTTTATCAAAGTTACATTTTTGAGCAAATTATAAACTTGCTCAATTAATTCGCTTTCTGTTAATTTTGAATATTTCAAAATCTTTTCTTTGTGCTTAAAAATCTCAACTACCAAATAGTAACTCGAATATTTTTCAAAACGAAATATCGGGTTCATCAAAAGTTCAGCATAAATTCCTTTCGGACTTATTAAAGCACTTATGAAAATACTTGTATCTACGATTATTTTCATTCGATAAATTTGCTTTTATTTGTTTGCCACCACGATTGATTAATTTCGTTTGCAAGTTCCAAAATTTGTTCTTCGGTTGCCTGACTTTTACTTGAAATTTCTATAAAACGCAAATAATCAAGAAATTTTTGCAGATAATCAATATTTATATTTATTTTGTTTGAAAAACGAATTATAAGTTCGTCTTGTGTTCGTTGTATTTGCATAATTTTTATTTTTCTACAAATTTAATGTTTTTTTGAATTAAATACAATTTGAACATTTATTTTTTTGCTGATATTTTTTAAACTATCAATTGTATTTACTGTATTTTGGTTTTGATTTGCATTTTCAAGGTCATCATCCATTTCACTTTTAAATAATTCATTGTCCTCTAAATCTGAATTTAAAGTATCAATTATGTCAAAATTATTGGTTTAATTGTTTTCATGTGTAAATAATTTTGTAAGTTAATATATATCAGTTATTTATAATAAT
>DYKL01000208.1 GCA_020722645.1 Acetofilamentum sp.
AGACTGAGCACTAATTGCAAAGCAATTAGCCTCGAAGTCAAACAATGCAACAATGTAACAATGTAACAATGCAACAATGTAACAATGTAACAATATAACAATGCAACAATGCAACAATGCAACAATGTAACAATGCTACAATGTAACAATGTAACAATGCAACAATGTAACAATGTAACAATGTAACAATATAACAATGCAACAATGCAACAATGCAACAATGTAACAATGCAACAATGTAACAATGCAACAATATAACAATGCAACAATATAACAATGCAACAATGTAACCATAAAACAATGTAACAATGAAGTATTTTATAGGCTTTTTAATATTATTTTCAGTACTTGTAACATCAGCACAGCAACCTGTAAACATAGGATTCAGATTTTCAAAGGCTGTGATTATGCCACATAGAATTGATATGCGGTACATCATAAAAAAACCACCCAACGAATATTTGTTGACTATTGGTTTTCAAACAACCGGTAAAAAACAATGGCAGCAACATTGGGCTTACCCCGAAATAGGTTTTGGAGCGTATTACGCTGATTTAAACAATCCGGACGTATTAGGCAATTCAAAAGCAGGTTTTTTATTCATAAATGCCCCTGTTTTCAGAGATAAATTTTTTTGTCTGAATTACCATTTCGGAGTTGGGGTTGCATATTTAAGCAAGGCTTTTAACTATCAGACCAATTATTACAATTTTGCGATAGGTTCACATTACAACATTTATGCAAATCTGGATATTGAGTTACAGTATCGTACAAAAAAATTCATCTATTTCGGAAGTCTGGGACTGACACATTATTCAAACGGAGGCACCAAAGCACCGAATATGGGGTTGAATTTACCTGCGATATCTTTAGGGTTGAGATACAAAACAAAAGATTTTTACAAACAAAAGAATATTTCAGGTCGAAGTTTTAAAAATTATTCAGATTTGGAAATTATTCAGTCTTTTTCAGCTCACGCCAATAAACTTTCAATCAGTCATCCGGTAGAATTTATAGGTAGTTTTTCTGCCGATTACGGTTATTATGTGTCACCCAAAAGCCGTTTTGGAGGTGGTTTGGACTTAATACTTGACAGAAACAAAGAAAATTATTTTATTAACGACAGTATTTTCGACTCAAATAATGCTGATTATCTTTCTTATGGTCTTCATTTAAGCTATTCAGCAGTTTTTGGAAATATTCAGTTTTCATTTCAACCGATTTTTGTTTTACATTCAAAATACAACGACTCATTTCTGTATCAGAGATATGGTTTTAGGTTTATTGTATTAAAAAAGTGGGTTCTTGGTCTAAGCCTGTTTACAAAATATTTTAATGCAATTGCGATAGAACCGGCAATTGGATACAGGTTTTCAATCCATAACAATCGTTAAATCAGGGTTGTTCTGCATTAATTTCACAAGCTGACTATCAGGTATTTTAGTGTTCCGAACATCAAAATAGGTCAGATTTTTCAATTCAAAAAACTGGGACGGTAAAGCTTCAATGGGGTTGTTAGAAATATTTAAAGAAACCAATTTATCAAGCTTTCCAATGCTCACAGGAAGTTGTTTTATATTGTTATCAGAGATATTCAGAATAACCAACTGTTTCATTTGCGAAAAATCAATAAGTAGATTAGAAAGCTTGTTATGGTCAATATTCAGAACTTTCAGATTTGTGAGTTTGCTTAAAGAAAGCGGCAAATAATCCAATTGATTGAAACTAAAAGATATTTCTTCAAGATTTTTCAAATCGCCAATATTTTCAGGAATAGAACATATCTTGTTGTTGCTGCTTCTTAAAATCTGCAAATTTGTGAGCAGTTCTATTTCTTTTGGAAGTTCAGTTAAAAAATTTTCGTCAAGTACCAATATTTGTAGTCTTTTTAGTAAAGAAATCTCTTTACTTAACTTTTTCATACCACTTGAAGACAAATCAAGAATATAAACGTTAATAGAATCTTCAATAGCTTCATCTAATAAAGTATATCTTTTAGCAATATCTAACTCACTTGAATTCAGCAATTTATTTTGATATTCTACGATTTCGTTTTTATTTAAAGTCAATCTGTTTTCATCAAAAATTAAATCAGAAATCTTTTGCCATTCTCCATCTATATTTATTTTTAAAGAATAAGGCTCTGAAAAATCAAATAAAACAGGATATTTTGTTTTTTCTGTATAAAAAGCACTCAAACGATTAGATGTTTTATATTCAATATTTGAATTTAATTCATTTTCGACAAGCAGCAAAACTTCATCAGTCATAATCAACTGGGAGATATTAGACCAGTAACCATTATAATTTTGAAGGAAATAAAAATAACTTACAAACAAACTGTCTGATAATTTAAAAGAAGAAAAACAAATAATTTCATTATTTTTTTGGGTACTGAAAATTTGTGAATTTGTTTGATAAAATTCGTTTTTATTCTGGTAAGAAAAAACAGCCGAAAAATCATTCAATACATCTACCGATACCTGAGCATTACTATTCTTATATTTTTTTATAACATAAGGTAAATAATTTGAATCCAGCAGGTTTATTCGCTGTATAATATATAAATTAGATATACTGTCAATATTATTGTTTATATTTAAAATTGTATCATCTATTTCAACTAAAGATGTATCAGTTGAGTTATTTGAATTATTTTTTTTATCAATTTCACAAGAAAAAAGATTGATAATTATTACAAATATAAGTAACTTTGTTATTCTCATATAGTTAATCAAAAATTTTCTTAAAATAATTTTTTTCAAATTTGCATTTTTTTTTTGGTAAAAAACAAACTATTTTACAGAATTCTTTTTTTTTTTTTGCAATAAACATTTATATTTGAAAAAACTTTTGAATGGAACTGGATTTTGTGTTAAATTTTTATAAACATTTTGGACAAGATAGTATTGTGCTTTTATACGCCGGATATTTTAATGATTTTGTTCTTTTAAACACAACTGATATTATAAAAAAATATGATATTGAAGAAGATTTTGAAAAAGACAAAATCAAAATGATTTTTTTGATGATTGAAGCTTTTCAGAACGTAATAAGATATGCCGATATTGAAAAATCAGATTTTTCTGATTTAATTGGACGTTTTTTTCTTGCCAGAAAAACAAATAAAGATATTTTTATTGCTACTTCAAATTTAATTGAAAAATACAAAAAACAGGACTTAAAAAAACGCCTTGATGACCTTAACAGCAAAAACACTGACCAACTTAAAGAATTATTCCTCGAAGTACTTACCAACAAAGAATTTTCTGACAGAGGCGGAGCAGGTTTAGGTTTTATTGAAATGAGACGAAAAACCAAAATTCAGCTTGACTACTTTTTTGACGATATAAATGAAAATTTGTCTTATTTTTACTTTTTAACAAAATTATTAAACAATAAAACTGAAAATTCTTTCATCAAAATGAATCTTGATGATTTCAAACAAATTCATCACGATTTCAGTAAAAACAAAGTAGTTTTTTTTATTAAAAACAATTTCAACGAAGAAACAATCAACTCTGTTTTACCTGTTTTTCAGGAAAATCTCAAAGATTTAAGCAAAAATTACCAAAAACTTACATATCATTTAATGTTAGAAACACTGCAAAATATAAGCAAACACGCTGCAAATATCCAAAATAAAAAAGACGCTGTTTTTTTATTATCAAAACATGATGATTGTTTTGAAATCGCCAGTGGAAATCTGATTAGAAAAGATGATATAGAATATCTGGACAATTATTTAAAAGAACTCAGCGGTATGCAAAAAAATGAGTTGGACATAAAATTTCTGCAACGATTAGTTGACGCTGACACAGACAGAATAGGAGGATTGGGATTTATCGAAATAGCCAGAGAATCAAAAAATTTCACTTTCAATTTTTTTGATTATGACCAAAATTACTCATTTTTTACTTTTTCAGTCAAGATTGATTTTTGAAAAATTTTTTATTTATAAATTGAAATGTCAGAAAATTATTTACATATTGAACCTACAGATTCTACTCCCGATGTAGTATTCGACAGAGCAAACAAATTATTCAGAATTAGCGGTGATATTCTGCCTGAGAATTCATTCGACTTTTTTGACCCTATATTCAGTTGGTTTTCAAATTACAAAAAAAATCCTGATGACATTATTGTCATTGAATTTTCTATTAACATCATCAACACATCATCAACACGCAGATTAGTTTCGTTTTTCAAACTTCTCGAAGAAATTGCAGACAACGGTTCAAAAATTACAATAATATGGGCTCACCTGCCAGATGACGAAATTATGCAATACACAGCTTATGAATTTGGAAATGCTTTCAAAAAATTAACTTTTCAAACAAGATTAAAATAGTTATGAGAATTGACCTAAAAAAAATAATTGATTTAAGACACACACTTCATAAACACGCCGAACTATCTTCAAAAGAGTTTAAAACATCTGAAATTATCGAAAATTTTATTTCAAAATATAAACCTGACCAAATATTGAAAATTGCAGATACAGGTCTTGCTTTTATTTTCGAAGGAAAATACAGAGGTAAAACAATTGTTTTTCGTTCAGAATTAGACGCTTTGCCTATTGACGAACCTGATAATATAGAATACCACAGTATCAACAAAGGCGTTTCACATAAATGCGGTCATGACGGACACATGGCGATTCTGGCTTCATTAGCTCAGGTTATTTCAAAGGAAAGACCATTATTCGGAAAATTTGTTTTACTTTTTCAACCTGCCGAAGAAAATCTGAATGGAGCTTTAAAAGTTTTAGATGACCCGAATTTCAAAAAATTGGATCCAGATTTTATTTTTGCTATTCACAATTTACCAAACTTTAAAGAAAATATTATAATTCTTCGTGAAGGAAATTATACAAGTGCAACCAGCGGATTGACAATAAACCTTATCGGAAACACTTCTCACGCCGCAAATCCTGAACTGGCAAACAATCCCACAGATGCAACAATAGAACTTTTAAATTTTGTCAGAAACCAACTTTTAAGTCCGAAACCAAAAAAATTTAAACTTGTAACACCTGTTTACACTCAAATCGGTACGCCTGATTTTGGAATAACTCCGGGTACTTCGCAGCTTAAATTTACTTTACGTGCTAATGAACAAAAAGAAATTGATGAACTTTCATCAAAAATTATAAATAAAACCAAACAAATCGCAGCCAAACATAATTTGGAACTTAATTATCTTAGCTCTGACAATGCAATACCGGTATATAACAATCAATATGCAATAGAATTATTAACTGAAATAGCAATTGAAAATAAATATCAGGTTTTAGCATTAGATGAGCCTTTTAAATGGACAGAAGATTTTGGTTATTTTACAAAAAAATTCAGAGGTGCATTTGTTTGTATTGGTGCCGGTGAAAGCCATGACCTTCACGACAAAAATTATGACTTTAACGATAACATTATTAAATTTTCAACAGAATTTTTATACAAAATTTATAAAAAATTTGCATACGACAATAAATAATTACAACTTTTAATAAAACAACTAAAAAAATAAATGAAAACAGTACAAGTTTTAGACAAAAAATTTTCATTATCAATCAGTGAAAAAGAAATTCAGGAAGCTATAACTAAACTTGCTGACAGAATCAACGAAGACCTTAAAAATCAAGATGTTATTTTTCTGGGCATTTTAAACGGTGCTTTTCTTTTTGCTGCTGATTTATTCAGACAAATTAATTTCGATTGTCAGATTTCTTTTCTTAAAGTAGCTTCTTACGTTGGAACTTCACAAAGCGGAACTGTTAAAAGACTTATTGGTATTAACGAAGATATTTACAACAAAACAGTTGTTATACTTGAAGATATTATTGATACCGGAACAACCATGGAAAACCTTATTAAACAATTATTAGGATATGAACCTAAACAAATATTAATTGCTACTTTTTTGTTTAAACCCGATGCTTTTCTCAAAAATTATGATATTCATTATATAGGTATGAAAATACCAAATGAATTTATTGTAGGTTACGGTCTGGATTACAATGGTTTTGGAAGAAATCTGAAAGATATTTATACTCTTATTAAAGAATAAATTATGAAAAAAGAATTTGATTTACCAAAAGTTACAATCACTTTTGATGACAACATAATTTTTACAAGATACAAAAGTAATGTTGACATCGAACTCGAAGATGCCAAAGCTATTTCTGACTTGGTTTACGAAAACATGGATAAATCAAAAATTTACGGACAAATATCAGATATCAGAGCAATTAACAACATATCAAGGCAAGCAAGAGATTTTTTCGGTTCAAGAACAAATGAACAGATGAAACCCCCATGAGAACCTTAAAGTTCTCACACCAATAGAATGAAAAT
>DYKL01000209.1 GCA_020722645.1 Acetofilamentum sp.
CTTCCTTCGTTATCACTCAGGATGACGCTAATTGAAAAATTAACGAATTATTGATCAAATATTCAACCGTTTTTTGCAAATACTATTCCAATGCGTCATATTACTTGATTTTTGTAAACTTAACGGTACTTTTATTACGTTTTAGTTGATTAAATTTCAATGTTTTGTGATAAGTTATAAATTTGTTAAATAAAGTACCGCAAACTTAACAAAAAAAATTATAATTTTGAAACATTATTTTTTTTATTTAGACTTGTAAAAATTTTTAGTATTAACTCATTAATTTATATCTTATGAAAAGTTATTATTTTTATCTTATTATTATTTTATTTGCATTTTTTACTTCTTGTAAAAGCGAAAAGGAAAATAATCAAAAAACCGAAAACATGATTGACTACAAAACCGAAGTAAATAAATATTTTGAGTTTGAGCTTAAAGCCGATTTAAGCAATCTCACAGAAAATCAGCAAAAAATGTTGCCTCTATTATATCAGGTGGCTGATATTATGGACGAATTATACTGGCAAGTTGCATGTGGTCAGTATCGTTCTTATTATGATACACTTACCGATGATAATGCAAAAAAATTATTTATGATTAATTATGGACCTTGGGACAGACTTAACGGTAACAAATCTTTTGTCGAAGGTGTTGGCGAAAAACCGCTTGGAGCTTTCTTTTATCCTGCCGATATGACAAAAGAAGAATTTGAAAAATTTGAAGATGATTCAAAAACAAGCCTTTATACTATTATCGAAAGAGACGAAAACGGTAAACTTGTTTCAATTCCTTATCACGTAAAATTTAAAGAGCAACTTTCAAAGGCGGCAGATTTATTACGCCAGGCGGCAGAACTTGCAGAAGATGAAGGTTTCAAAAAATATCTTCTTCTTCGTGCTGATGCTTTTGAAACAAGCGATTATTTTGAAAGTGATATGGCTTGGATGGATATGAAAGATAATGTTATAGAATTTGTTGTTGGTCCTATCGAAAATTACGAAGACGCTTTGTTCGGTTACAAAACATCATTCGAAGCATTTATTTTGATTAAAGACCTTGAATGGAGCAAAAAATTAGAAAAATTTGCAACTTTATTGCCCGAATTACAAAAAAATCTGCCTGTAGATGCTAAATATAAACAAGAAAAACCAGGCGATAATTCTCAACTTAACGCTTACGATGCAATATATTACGCAGGTGATTGCAATGCCGGCAGCAAAACAATCGCTATCAATCTTCCGAACGATGAAAATGTTCAACTTGCAAAGGGTAGCCGTAGATTGCAACTTAAAAATTCTATGCACGCAAAATTTGACAATATTGTTATTCCTATTTCAAAAATTTTAATAAATCCTGAACAACAAAAACATATAACTTTTGATGCATTTTTTGCAAATACTATGTTCCACGAAGTAGGACACGGTCTTGCAATTAAAAATACAATAACCGGAAAAGGTACTTGCCGTGAGGCATTGACTGACCGCTACAATACTTTTGAAGAAGGGAAAGCTGATATTCTTGGTTTATGGTTAGTTGACCAACTTATACAAATGAATGAACTTGAAGGAAATTTCATTGAAAATCAGGTTACTTTTGTTACTGGTATTTTCCGCTCAATCAGATTTGGAGCTTCAAGTTCGCATGGTAAAGCTAATTTGATGCGTTACAATTTTTATATGGAAATGCATGCAATTGAAAGAAGTGAAGAAGGTATTTACACGGTGATTCCGGATAAAATGAAAATTGCTACTGATTCTCTTGCGGAACTTATTATTACTGTTCAGGGAAATGGCGACTATGAATTTGCCGGAAAACTGATGGAAAAATATCTTGTAGAAACACCTGAACTTAAAGTCGACTTACAAAAACTTGCCGACGCAAACATACCTGTTGATGTTGTTTGGAAACAAGGAATGTAGTAAGTAAAAAGATGAAAAAAGAAAGTTGTCCGACATTTCAAAATTGTCTGACAACTTATAGCTATCCCGAAAGTGTCGCAAGACCTTTCGGTTGTGTATTTTCTGCTTGGTGAGGACAACAAACAGGGCGTTAAAGTCTCTCATTTAGGGAAGATTTAGAGGCGTAAAATATCCCGAAAGTGTCGCAAGATCTTTCGGTGGTAAAAAAAATGTAAATTGCAGCTTTTGCAAAATGCTAATTGACTGGTTAAAAAATAATTGGATTGAAATTTTTGGTGCATCTGCCGGATTATTGTATGTTTTTTTATCTATTAAAGAAAAAGTTTGGCTCTGGCCTATCGGTTTAATAACATCTGTTGTATATATTTATGTTTTTTATACATCAAAATTTTATGCTGATATGGGACTGCAGTTTTATTATGTCTTTATCAGTATTTACGGCTGGATTTTGTGGTTAGGCGGTAAAAAAAACAAACAAATTTCGTGCTTAAAAATATCCAAGACTCCCTTAAAAATAGTTATATATCTAATAATTTCAACAGTTTTGATTTTTTTTGCAATAGGATTTGTTTTAATAAACTATACTGATTCACCTGTTCCTTATTGGGACGCATTCACTACAGCGGCAAGTATTACTGCTACTTGGATGCTTGCGAAAAAATATATTGAACACTGGATTATTTGGGTTATTGTTGATCTTACTTCATCGGTTTTGTATTTAGCAAAAGAACTATATCCGACAGTCGTTCTTTTTGTTGTTTATACAATTATGGCTGTAATCGGGTATTATCAGTGGAAAAAATCAATTAGCCAAGTTGAAAGTTTATAAAGTTGAAAGTGCATTGTTATATTGTTTCATTGTTACATTGTTTACTCGATAGCTCGATAACTTGATAACTCGATAAACTCGACAAACTCTACAGAAGTTGCATGCAACGTCTCTACAAATTTGCAATCAGACTACATTTAAAAATGAACAAAAACACCGAAAAAATAAGATTTCACATAAGTTTAGGTCTTTCACTTTTATTTGTTGCAATAATGTGGATTTCTAAACTGTTTGAAATAACTGCAAATATGAGCTTTGCAGAATTTGGTGTTTATCCTTTAAGTTTTTCGGGATTAAAGGGACTTCTGTTTTCTCCGTTTATACACGGCGATTTAAAACATCTTTTTTCTAATACATTACCTTTTTTAATTTTACTGACCGGTTTATTTTTCTTTTATCCAAAAGAACGTTTTTCAATTCTGGCAATAATTTGGTTTTTGTCAGGATTTGTTTTGTGGCTCATAGGACGAAAATCTTTTCACATAGGGGCAAGTGGTTTGATATACGCTTTTGCTTCATTTCATTTTTTTTCGGGAGTTTTGAGCAAACGCAAAGAATTTATTGCATTATCGTTAATTGTAGTTTTTTTATACGGCGGACTTATTTGGGGAATGTTCCCCGGTGGCGATGAAAAAATTTCTTGGGAAGCTCATCTTGCAGGTTTTGCAGTTGGGGCATTCATTTCATTATTTTTTTACCCGAAGGATTTATTATTAAAACAAAAAGTTCAGCTTTTTGATAATAAAGTTAATTTTAACTACTTTTACGATTTTAAAAATTGTATTGCTTTACAAGGAAATCACTTTAATTATAACAATAAATCAAATAAAAAATCATCTAATTATCAAATACTTACAAATGAAAACTTTAATTTCAATTATCCTGCTGATATTTCCGGTTTTGAATATAACAGCTCAATGTGAACATTTTAGTAGAGAAAAATTCGTTTTTCAAGGCAATGAATTATTGTATCGTTTTGCTAAACCATTAGATTATAATGACGAAGAAAGTCAAAAATATCCTTTGATTTTGTTTCTGCATGGAGCAGGAGAAAGAGGCAATGACAATAAGTTACAGCTTACTCATATTGATAAAGTATTCTGCACTGATGAATTCAGAGAAAAATACCCTTGTTTTATAATAATTCCTCAATGTCCGGAAGAAAACAGATGGGTTGAAGTAGATTGGAATTTGCCAAGTCATATTCAACCTGAAAAGATGTCTTCGCCTATGAAATTAACTGTTTCGCTTCTATATTCAACAATGATGCATTACAATATCGATACTCAAAGAATATACGTATTAGGCTTATCAATGGGTGGATACGGTACTTGGGATTTAATAACCAGATTTCCTTACTTATTTGCAGCAGCTGTTCCTGTGTGTGGCGGCGGTGATGAAACAAAAGCATCAAAAATTGTTGATGTACCGGTATGGGCTTTTCACGGTGCTATTGATAAAGTTGTTCCTGTTGAAAGAACAAGAAATATGATAAATGCAATCAAACAAAATGGTGGTACTCCAAAATACACAGAATACCCTGATTTAGGACATTTATGCTGGAACGAAGCTTTTGCTACCGACGAACTTTGGCAATGGCTTTTCAGTCAATCTAAATAATTTTCTAATTCTCTGTTAGAAAGATAATTACGCCATTTTTCGAGTACTTTTGTAAAATCATCAGGCAGTTCGCTATCAAAAAACATCTCTTTTTTTGTAACCGGATGCACAAAACCAAGTGATTTTGCGTGTAATGCCTGCCGCGGGATAATTTCAAAACAGTTTTGAATAAATTGTTTGTACTTTGTGAATGTTGTACCTTTTAAAACTCTGTTTCCGCCGTAGTCAGCGTCATTAAAAAGCGGATGACCGTTATATTGCATGTGAACTCTTATCTGATGAGTCCTTCCTGTTTCAAGACGGCACTCCACGAGAGTTACATAGGTAAATCTTTCAAGCACTTTGTAGTGGGTTACAGCAGGTTTCCCTTGCGAACCATCAGGAAAGACATACATAACCTTTCTGTCTTTGGGATTTCTGCCGATATGTCCTGTAATTGTTCCTTCATCGGTCTCAAAATCGCCCCACACAAGAGCATTATAACTTCTTTTTGTTGAGTGATGATAAAACTGTTCGGCTAATTTGTTTTTTGTAAATTCAGTTTTAGCAATAACAAGGAGACCGCTGGTGTCTTTATCAATACGGTGAACAAGCCCCGGACGTATTTTATCCTTCTGAAACAGTTCCGAATCCTTTAATTTACTTGCCAAAGCATTCACCAAAGTTCCTTTATTATGTCCATAAGAAGGATGTACAACCATTCCCGGCTCTTTATTTATGATTATCAGCTCATTATCTTCATAAACAATATTCAGAGGAATTTCTTCCGGTTTAATTGAATAGTCGGTTTTTGGTTTATCATAATACAAAATTATTTCGTCGTTAGGTTTAATTTTATAATTTGCCTTAACATTTTTTCCGTTAACAAATAAATAATCAACTTTTGCGGCTTTTTCGACCTGAGTTCGCGATAAGTTTTCGAATTTCAATGATAAAAAAGCGTCAATTCTCATAGGAGACTGACCACCATCAACAGTTATTCTGAAATGTTCAAATATTTCTTCGTTAATCATTATTTAATCTTTTAAATGTTTTCGGCAAAAAATGTTGTATTTAATTATTGCAAAAATCGCTCTAAATCCGTCTTTCAAGCCAATTTTTTTTCCTTCGTCATAAGTTCTGCCATAGTATGAAATTCCGACTTCGTAAATTCTGATTTTTTTAATTCTTGAAATTTTAGCGGTTACTTCCGGTTCAAATCCGAAACGTTTTTCTTTCAGATACAAAGATTTAAGATGTTCCGAACGAAACATTTTATAACAGGTTTCCATATCTGTCAAGTTCAGGTCGGTGAACATATTAGAAATTGATGTCAAAAATCTGTTTCCGATACTGTGCCAAAAAAATAAAATCCTATGCGGTTTGCCTCCCATAAACCTTGAACCGTAAACAACATCGGCAAAACCCTCTTCGATAGGACGCAGTAATATGTTGTATTCACGCGGGTCGTATTCTGTGTCAGCATCTTGAATAATAATGTAATCACCGCTTGCCAGTTCTATACCTTTATGGATAGCAGCTCCTTTACCCTGATTTTTCTCCTGATTATGAAGTCTAATGTCAAATGATTTATTATTTTCGATATAATTTTCGACTATTTCAAGGGTTTTATCTTTTGAAAAATCATTTATTACAATAATTTCTTTATCAATATTGTTGATTAATTCTACACTGCAAACTTTTGCCAATATATCATAAATTGTGGCTTCTTCGTTATAAGCCGGAATAATTATACTTAGTTTTTTCGGCATAATTTATATACTTTTGTCGTTGCAAAGATAAATTTTTTATATTATTGGGGTTAAAATAAGGCTCGCTTTTATTAATAATTATTTGCTTTACTGCATAAAATAGCTTCGCTCATTCGTTAATTTTGAATTTGCATATATGCAAATTATTAATGCGAATTAAGAGTTGAAATTCTACTGGCAGGTGTAGATCCTTTCAGGACAGGCACCTGCCAGAGG